>NZ_JBTNDE010000029.1:0-30699 GCF_054511155.1 Arthrobacter glycogeni
ATCGGCTACCGACCACCGGTGGAAGCCGAAACCATCTACTACTCAAAACTCCCGACCATCAAAATGATGGAACGGGTCTAACAAGCCCTCCACCAAACCCGGTGCTTGACACAATCGCCGGAGGCGTTACTGGAACGGGTCGGTGACCTCGCTCTGGGGGCCTATAACGCATGGAGTACTGAGCAAACCCTTGAAACTCGGCGAGGGCTTTCAGCATAAGGAGGAACAATGGCGAACGAAGGCGATTCTTACAGTGTTGCTGAGGGGATGGGCAGCGGCACAACCCGAAACGGGAAATTGGTTGTTAAGCGCCGGTGTCCGCACGACGGTTGACTGCGACGATTGAACAAACATTAAATCAGTCGAAGGATCTGCAAAATGAGCAAGGGCGCCGTACCCGAAACCGACCCCTCCCAGTTCGACGGGCCAGATGCTGCGTTCCTCGAGAACTTCGCCACTCTGAGTACCTTTGGTGCCTCCCCTGGGGGAGGAGTGGACCGGCAGGCCGGATCGAAAGCAGACGGGGAACAGCGTGCCTGGTTCACCCAGCTACTGACTGAAAATGGATTCACCGCCAGCTGCGACCAGATCGGCAACCAGTTCGGGCTACTAGAACTCGAAACTGACATGCCCTACGTCGTCGTCGGATCCCACCTCGATTCCCAGCCCACCGCTGGCCGCTACGACGGTGCTTACGGTGTTCTCGCCGCAGCACACGCCGCGTTCCGCCTCGCCGCCGAATGGCAGGCGAGCGGCAACAGTCCCCGCTACAACCTTGCAGTCGTGAACTGGTTCAACGAAGAGGGCTCCCGGTTCAAGCCATCGATGATGGGCAGTTCCGTCTACACCGGCAAAATGACCATTGACGCGGCCTTGGCCACCACCGATCCGGCTGGAACTACCGTTAGGGAGGCGCTGGTATCCACCAATGCTCTTGGCGAAGGCTCCGGACCACAGGCAGCCTACTGCGCTGAGATCCACATCGAGCAAGGACGCAGCATGGAACGCGACGGCATCGCTATCGGCGTCGTCGATTCCAACTGGGCCGCAAACAAATATGAGTTCGTGGTGCACGGAGAGCAGGCCCATACCGGGTCCACCATCATCGCTGACCGGCATGATGCCCTTCTTGGCGCCTCATTGCTCGTCGTCGCAGCACGGGAAATTGCCGACCACTTCCCCGACGGTGCCGTCCACACCTCAGTTGGCCAGCTGGACGTCTACCCCAACTCACCCGTCGTCGTCCCCTCACGCGTCAACCTCCTGCTGGATCTGCGCTCCGCCGACGAAGCGCTGCTCCAGGACGCCGATCGGATGCTGCACGAGCGGATCGAACAGATCGAACGCTCCGCTCAGGTCGAGATCGAGAAAGTCGGCTCCCACTGCTGGCCGGTCACGCCCTACCAAACTGAAGCTGTCGCCCTCGCGGAGAAGATTGCGGCCAACCGCGGCGTCAGTCACGCGCGGGTGAAGACACTGGCAGGGCACGACTCCACCAACATGAAGGACATCGTTCCAACGGTCATGCTCTTTGTCCCCTCGGTCGAAGGCATCTCCCACAACGAACACGAGTACACCACGGACCAGGACATCGTCACCGGCTTGCATGTCCTGACCGACGTCGTGCGGAGCCTGTGCGAAGGAGAACTTGACCCCCTGTAGACGATCAAATGCATCATCTGATGCACACCATTTATGCAGCGCCCTCGCGCCATGGCAATTAAGCGACGAGACTCAGCCTCAACGTTAGATAGTGGATTGAACCCTATCGACTATCTGCCACGACAGGGCCATATGACCACTGGCAATCAATCGGACCTTCTCTCGGACCTATAGCGAGCGATAATGTTTTCAGCCCTTCTGAAAAAGGGGATCGAATCCCATGTAGCTTCAATAAGCGGATTCTCGCGGTCCGCGTGTATGACGGATGCCGGGTTAGGAAAGATGTAATTACTCTCCGATTCATCTGAAGCCTCTTGAAGTGCTACTGCTAGCTCATCGGAGGTGAGCATGACTAGCGATTCGAGTTCCGCGATGGATACCACGCCGACCGGAAAGTCCGATTTCTGCAAACTCTCTGCTAAAACCCAGTTCTGGCCCAAATAGAAAGGCTCGAGCGTGACGACTAGTCCAAATCGGGGCTTTCTCGAATCAATCTGCGAGCATGTAGCGCTGATCTGGTCAATATCGCGGTTCGAGCGATCGAGCTGTCTGATACCACGATTTATACTGGCTTCTATCGAGTTCATCCAATCCGCACCCGCGATGCGGAACGACTCTATTGGTTGCCTAGCTTTGCACTCGATTAGAACCAATTTGTCAGGAAGCTCTAGGAACCAATCGCATGAGTCGACTCGCGAGTGTTTCGTGCCATAATTAACCTCCGATACAACCTGCCGTTCGCCTCCGATGAGAGCCAGCTGCCGACCGGTGTACTGCTGGAAAACCGACCCGAGATCCCGAGTGAAGCGATCCCCGAGCACCGGTCTTGCAAGGTGATAAATTGCTGGAGGTAGTGTCTTTGAAACAATTGCCTGGACCCATGGTGCTACAGGTACGTCCGCGACATCTGTAATGAAAGGCTTGTCGGATAGAGGATTAAATGTGTACTTCTTCTGAGGGGCGGGAACGTCCCCTTGATGCCCTCGATTAGCCTTCTTGAAATCTTTGATCGTAGTCCCTAGATGCTCAACGAATGTCCGACGAACGGCATCGAAAGAAATAACTTCTTCCAAGCCGTGAAAATTCGGGGCGTCAAGCCAGTCGAGCGAAAACCTACCTTGATTCTCCCGTGTGATGACGTCGATGAGGAATATTGCACTAACATACTCGTCAAAGGTCAGTCCGTTCGTTACGGTTTCGAACCAACCTTCAGACATAGCTTCAGGTTCGAAATCATCTAGGTGCTGAGAAGCAGAACCGAACAATAGTATCGAGCGAGAAAGCTCAGTCATTATCGAACGCTGTCCGGGGAATTGTTCGAAGAAGATCCTAGTCAATATCCGTGCGAGTCGAGCACCCGGGTCGTGTTGGAGGCCGAGACCTTCGTCAACGAGATTGGCGTTTAGATTGCAGAGACGTTTTAGGTCGTTGATATTCGCTTTAGGTCGGGCAAACGAGCCCCAAGCAAGTGAGGTACGGGCAACATCGGCGATGTTCCAAGGCGTGATTCCCTGCCTTGCTTCGTCAATGGGCTGCGTATCGAGAGTGATTTCGGCAGTTGTTGCGGCGGCTTGCAAGAGAAGGCTGTCGCGGTCTATTTTCCTAGTTTCAGACTTGAACTTGTCCCAGGTTGCTATTGAAGCTCGTGGTCCACCTTTTCTGTAATGCATCTATACCTCCGACTCATTCGCGCACGTAGACAGAAGTTCAGATTTCTCGGTTCCCGCTGCCGCTCGTCGAGAGCCTATGCCAACCAAGGCATTCGGCTTCATGCGCTTCTATCGTCCTATATGGCAAGGTTATCGGTCACCCACGGCACAACATGCCTGAGCCACTCCCATTTAGTGCAAACCGGTTCGCCCCCACCGGGTCTGAACAGTTCAGAGAATACGTGGGCTTCCCTCGTTAAAAAGGTGATGTCTCCGATTGATCAAGAAGTCCTCGTCGTAGACCAGGCTTGGATCCCACTTACGTTGCGTGCCTCTCCCCTGGCCCGTCTCTGTTACTTGAGCGAGTTCCTTTGCGAACTTACGCATTGAGGGGTCGCTTCTTCCTAACATGGCGTACAAGGAGACGATGAAGTGAGCAACAGCGCCATATTCTTGCTCATCATTCATCCTGATGTAGCTGGACATCACATAATCGCTTGTTCCTGGGGCATACTGTGATTGAGGTATGTAGGAAGCGCGCGAGCAAGTCAACGTCCCGATGCTTGCTACGCAGACGATATCTACGAGGTCACGTGGATGAACGGCCGAGTCAGCCATCTTTTCAAAGCCGGTAGCCAAATTATCGACCGGTTCGGTGCCGAGGTCATGTGAATGGGCCAGGAATCCTGTAGGAATTCCGGAGATTAGCTGGCCCTCCACGGTTGTGATGTCGACAGAGCTCAGTTTTGAAAGTGACCTTGACCAATTTGCAATTTCCTTGAAGTGTCGTTTGCGAGCAGTGAGCTTAACTGAGAACGCAGCGGCTATTCCGCCTGCGTGAACCTTGGCCCTGTAGCGTAGATGCTGCGGGTACGCTGGCTCAAATACGACTAAATCCGTCTCAAATGGTTTGATGGTCTCATCGCTACCAATGATGTATTTCCTCAATCCCACACCGTATTGCTGTGGAAGCCATTTCGATAAGAGGTCTACCCACGTGGATTCTCCTTCGTGGCCCGACCTTTGAATGTCTTCTTTGTGAGTCAGTTGCGCATCGTCGTAATCGTGTGCGATTTCTTGCTGGATCGAATCAAACCAACGTTTCGTTTCACTCATGAGCAACAGCTTAGCTCTCAGTAGCTATTCGTAGTCCCCTTGATCTGAGTTGGTTTGGTAGTGCCTCGAACGAACTCCGGAGTCTTGCAGACTCTGGATCGTACTGGTTAGCTTCAGATTCCCTAACAAACCACGCTCTGGAAAAATTGTCCACTGTGTCTCCGTGGTCGGCACTAACCGCCGACTTCTATATACATTGGTTTAGAGTCGAACAAGGTTTCTACGAGATTGAAGGTCTGAGCAAAGGGTGCTGTGCTCAGGCCCCGTAGTCGAACCTCTCAATGAGCCGATCTAACTTCGGAAACTAGCTGAATGCCGTGCCATCAGGTAGTTCCAGAGACCTACGCAGTCTCAGTCACCCCGCACCACTCGGCAATGAACAACGCGATCGCCTTCGTGACCTTCCGGACCGACTCGACGTGTACCCGCTCATCAAACCCGTGGATCGCCTCCGACACCGGCCCATAGACCAGCGTCGGAATCCCGCCGTACAGGGTAAACACCCGTCCGTCCAGGTAGCCCGGCGTCGTGAACGACTCCAGAGCCGACCCGAACACCTCCTGATGCGACAACGCGAGGACACCCTCGGCGTCGGACCCCTCCTCTAGGACGTAGCCCTCGGAGAAGAAGCCGCTCCGCACCGCGGACACCTCAGCGCCCGACGTCGAGTCCCTCAGACAGTCCTCGATCTGCGACCATGCATCGGCCGCCGTGACCCCCGGATACAGTGCCGCCCGAACATCGAACTCACACCAGGACGGCACGCTCGACGGCCAGTTGCCGCCGGAGATCATCCCGATGTTGAAGTTGATCGGATGATCCAGGTCCTCGAAGTACCGGTGGCTGCCCTTGTCGGCATTCCACTTGTCCTGCAGCTCCCGCAGATCGCCCATCACCGTGTACGCGGCGTCGATCGCGTTGAACCCGGTCGCCATCTCTCGCACATGGGTCGGCCGCCCGGAGACGCGCACCTTGAACCAGATCACGCCCACGTTGGCTCGCACCAGCATGTTCTCTTCCGGCTCGGGGATGACCACGGCCTCGGCCGTGTACCCGCGCTGCAGGGCGGCGAGTGACCCGTTGCCGGTGCACTCTTCCTCCACTACCGATTGCATGTGAATAACGGCCGCCGGAGCGAGCCCTGCTGCCCGCAACGCATCGAACGCGAACAGGTTCGCGGCCAGCCCTGCCTTCATATCGCCGGATCCCCGCCCATACATCCAGCCGTCCTTGATCTCGGCATCCCACGGACTTCGCGACCAGGCGTCTTCCGGCCCGGTGGGGACAACGTCGATGTGCCCGTTCAGAATCAGTGACCGTCCGGTGGCGGGCGCGGCCGGCGTGTACGTGCCGACCACGTTGGTGAGGTCCTCGAACGCGACGGTCGTCGGCCCATAGCCCACATGGGAGGACAGGGTTTCCTCGTCCAGCTGCCACCGGTCCATGGCGAGCCCGCGAGATTCCATCTGCGCGAACATCAGGTCCTGCGCGCTGGCCTCCTCGGCCCGCAGCGACGGGTGCCGCACCAGCTCGGCGGTGAACTCAAGCTGGCGGTCGAACGCGGCGTCGACGGCGTCGGTAATCCGTTTCGTGATTTCGGGAGTCAACATGACTACTGCACAATCGCTTTGTCTTTGACGCGGAGCTTCTCACCGAAGAACCCGCCGGCCGCCGTAATCAGCGAAACCGCCATCAGCAGCAGTGACGCGGTCCACGACCCACCGTCGGTGGCTCCCAGCAGCGCCACAGCGATCAGCGGGAGGAACCCGCTCAACGCGCCGGCCAGGTTGTAGCCCAGGGCCACGCCGCTGTACCGCAGGTGCGGTGGGAAAAGTTCGGTGAGCAGCGCGCCGGTCACGGCGTACGCCAGGGAGACCAGCGCAATGCCGATCGTGACCGCGAGGATGATTGCCGCAGGGTTGCGGGTATCGATCATCCAGAACAGCGGGAACGCGCCTGCCGCCGTCGCCAATCCGCCGAAGAAGGTCATCCGGCCCGGGCCAATCTTCTCGCTGATCCGGCCGACCAGCAGGACGACGCCGATCTGCACGACGGCGGCCACCAGGGTGGCGTTCACCATCAGCTGGCGGTCCATGCCCAGGGTGGTGGTGCCGTAGCTGATCACAAAGGTGGTCATCACGTAGAACCCACCGACGCCCAGGAACGCTGCGGCGATGGCGACGAGCAGCCGGCCCCAGGCCTGCTTGAACACGTCGACGGCGGGGATCTTGGCGCGCTCTTCAAGCTTGACCAGTTCACGGAAGATCGGGGATTCCTCGACCTGCAACCTGATGTACAGGGCGATGAGGAGCAGCGGGAACGCGGCCAGGAACGGCAGGCGCCAGCCCCAGGTGTCGAACGCCTCGGAGGGCAGCAGTAGCACCAGGGCAAAGGCGCCCGAGGACATCAGCGTGCCGACGGGCGAACCGACCTGCACCAGCGCCGCGTACCTGCCGCGCTTCTCGATCGGGGCGTGCTCGACGGCGATCGTCATGGCGCCGCCCCACTCGCCACCGACGGCGAGACCCTGCATCAGCCGCAGGACCGCCAGCATGATGGGGGCCGCGAGGCCGATGCTGCCGAAGTCCGGCAGGAACCCGATCAGGCCGGTGGCAACGCCGATCATCACGATGGTGATCAGCAGGGCCGGTCTGCGGCCCACCCGGTCGCCGATGTAGCCGAAGAGCACCGCGCCGATCGGGCGGGCGGCGAAGCCGACGCCGAAGGTGGCGAACGCCGCGAGAGTTGCCGCCGTGGGGTCGAGTTCGGTGAAGAACAGCCGGTTGAACACGATCGCTGCCGCGGTGCCGAACAGGAAGTAGTCGTACCATTCCAGTGCGGTGCCAACGAAGGCGGCGCGGGCAATCTTGCCCGCGTCCTTGCCGCTGACTATCGGAATGTCCGGCTTCTCACCCTGGGTTGCCTCATGTGGTTGCATGCTCAAACTTCCTGCTTCTGAGTGGTGGGGGCGTACTCGGTGGGGACGTGCTGTTCTGAACGGACGGTCGGTGTTGTATCGGCGGGAGAAGTTTCGAGGGTGTCGAGGTAGTCCTCACCGAAGACTGCGACGCCGTCAATCACCGTCGCAAGGACGGTGATGGCGCCGATCTTCTCGGGCGGGACGTCGGCGGGGTGGTCGGAGAGGATCACGAAGTCGGCGAGTTTCCCGCGCTCGAGGGTGCCGCGGTGGTTCTCATCGCCGGCCATCCACGCGGTGTCGACGGTGTAGGCGCGGAGGGCTGTCTCGGCGTCGACCCGTTCCGCGGGGCCGAGTACCGCTCCGCCGGAGGTCTGCCGCAGCACCATCGACTGCATGCCGAGCAGCGGGGCACCGGAAGCCACCGGGCGGTCCGAGCTGCCGGGCACCCGCACCCCCTGGTCCAGGAAGGACCGGTGCCGGTAGACCCACGGTTCGCGGTCGACGCCGACGGCCTGCGCCATGGTGTCGCCCACCTCGTAGAGGAAGTGTGGCTGTGGGACGGGGGTGACGTTGAGGGTGGCGAACCGGGCCAGCTGGTCCGGCCTGACGATGCCCGCGTGTTCGATCCGGTGCCGGACGTCCTTGCGGGGGTGTTCGTTCTGGGCCACCTCGAAGGCGTCGAGGGCGACGTCGACGGCGGCGTCCCCGATGGCATGGGCGGCGACGGTCCAACCGGAGACGTGGGCGTTGATGATGCGGCGCGTGAGCTCGTCGATGGAGAGCTGGAAGCTGCCGGTGGAATGGTCATGATCGCAGAACGCTTCGGTGACGGCTGCGGTCCGGCCGATCAGGGACCCGTCGACGAAGATCTTCATCGCACCCAGGCGGATTCGGTCATCGCCGAATCCGGTGGTCAGGCCCAGGTCCAGGCCGAAGCTGATCTTGTCATCTTCGGCGGAAGTCAGTGGGTGCAGGGCGTCACTGGCGGCCATCAGCTGGACCCGGGTGGTGAGGATGCCACGGCGTCGGGCTTCGGTGTAGGCGGCGAGTTCCACCGGACTACGGCCGATCCAGCCGGACCCGATGCCCGCTTCGGTGACGTGGGTCAGGCCTTCGGAGGCGTAGACGGCGCTCGCGGCGCCGATCGCGTCGGCAAGATCGGCGATGGGGTAGGGGACCACGAGCGCGGTGACCAGTTTCTGGGCCTGCTCCTCGAGGAGGCCGGTGGGGCCGGCGTCGTCGGTGATGACGGTGCCTCCCTCGGGAGTGGCCACGGAGCGGTCGAGGATGCCGGCGCGTTCCAGCACCTCGGTGTTCACCGTGCAGAGGTGGCCGGAGCGGTGCTTGAGCCAGACCGGGCGGCCGGGGGCCGCGGCGTCGAGCCCGTCCCGGTGCGGGTGGGCGCCGAGCACGGTGTCGTCGTAGCCGGACCCGACCACCCAGGCGTCGTCGTCGAGGTTCTCCGCGAACTGGGTGACCGCTGCGTACAGCTCATCCAGGGTGGTAGAGGTGCTGAGGTCCAGTTCGGTGAGCGATTGTCCAAACCACGCCATGTGGTTGTGTGAATCCCCAAACCCGGGGACGACGACGGCGCCCGCGCAGTCGAGCGTGCGGATGGCGGGGAGGTCGATGACGTCTTCATCGAAGCCGACGATGCGGCCATTCAGCACACCCATGGCCGTAGCGGTGGGGGTGGCATCAGCCAGGGTGAAGAGGCTGGCGTTGACGAGCTTCAAATCGAGCATGGACTTCCAAGGGGTTTGGGGGTGGGGGCCGGCTGACAGTGGCGGCTCCTCTAATGGTGGTCTGGATCACGTTGGTAAACAATGGGTGAACACCATTGGCCATAACGTTAGAATGGGCAGATGCCCAATGGTGAGCCGTATACGTCCGAGAATGCGCCGGTCCGGTCAGTGGTGTCCGATGTTGTCGCTGACTGTCTAGCTGACATCGACAGTATTACCGACCAGTTTCTGCTGGATGTCCAGCAGATTGAGGGGTACGCCGGGTCTACTGTTGACGACCGGGATCTGCGGGAAACGGCCGTCGCGTCCCTCGAGTTGCTGCTGCGGTTAGTGGGGGAGTTGCCGCTGCCGGACCGGCTGACCGGGGTGTCCTTTGCCCTGGGTCATCGGCGGGCGCAGCAGGGTGTTCCGCTTGAGTCGCTGCTGAAGGCGGTCCGGATGGACTTCCGCCTGCTGTGGGTGGCGATGCTGGCGAGGGTGCCCGCCGCCTCCCTGCCGGATTTCACCAAGGATGCGGTGCGGGTGTGGGAAGCGGTCGAGTTCCACACCATCCGGGTACACGCCGGTTATCTGGACGAGCTGGCGAGCATGGCGCAGGCGAAGGAGCAGCAGCGGGCGTTCCTGTTGTCCCGGCTGCTGATTTCCGATGGGAAGGACCCGCAGTTGCTGGGGCAGGCGGCCCGGGCGCTCGGCGTGGATGCGGAGAGCCAGTTCATTGTGGCGGTGGCCGCCGACCACGCGCAGAAGGCGTTCCGGGAGCGGGTGTTGGCTGCCGGCGTCGGGCAGTATCTTCACGAGCGCGACGGCGCTCTGATCCTCATCATGGAAGACCTGCCGGCCCGTGCCGGCAAGGATCCGGAGGGGACCCGGCCGTGGCTGGACCCGCTGGGATGCTTCCTCGCGCCGCCGGCCCGGTCGCTGGCCGAGGTGCCGTTGATGCTGCGGATTGCGTTGCAGGCGGTCGAGTCGGTGACTCCGGAATCGTCCGGGCGGCAAACGATCCGTGACGCCTGGGGGTTTGTGGCGGCGACCCAAATGGGGGAGTTCGGGCCGGTGCTGGCCGACACAGTGTTGGGGCCGCTGGCGTCGATCTCGGATCATGAGCGGGAACGGCTGGTCGAGACGCTGCAGTCCTACTTCAGTTCGGGATCGGTGTCCGATACCGCCAAGGAGCTGTACTGTCACCGCAATACCGTGTTGAACCGGTTGGCCCGGTTCGAGCAGCTCACCGGGTATAGCCCGAGCCGGCCGGTGGATGCTGCAGCGGTGCTTGCTGCGCTGAGTGTTCAGGCTCCGGTCGGTGACGGCGGGTAGTCCTGCTGGAGCGGTGTTGAATTGTCGGTGCCCGGATCTAGCATGGCCGCATGAAACCCATTCAGAAGGCCAAGGTTACGCGCACCCGCAAATGCCCGGTCTGCGGAAGCGAATCCTGGCGGATTGCCTACGGAATGATTTTGCCGGACGCGCGGGAGCTGATGCCGAAAACGGTGTTTGCCGGTTGCTGTGTCTTCATGGACGAGCGACTCAATCTCCAAACGGGGGAGCGGGAGCTTGGCTCCCCCGACTGGGAATGCCAGAATGCCGAATGTCGGCATCAGTGGTGGTGAGCCCCGGTCAATCCCTTAAATTGTTGAACAATACCTTGCGCAGATTGTTCAACAACCTGTAGGGTCGTCTCCAATACAAAATGTGACTCCAGTCACCTTGACGTAACGGACGGACCAATGGCAGATACCGAGAACAAACCGAAGCTGAGCTCCTCCGCTCGGCGTACCGCGCTCCTGGGAGCCATGTTCCTGATGGCGACCAGCGCCATCGGCCCGGGCTTCATCACCCAGACCACAGTCTTCACCGTTCAGATCGGCGCGGCGTTTGCCTTCGCGATCCTGGCCTCGATCCTGATCGACATTGCCGTGCAGATGAACGTCTGGCGGGTCATCGGCGTCTCCGGAATGCGCGCCCAGGAACTCGGCAACAAGGTCATCCCCGGTGTTGGCTGGTTCCTCGCTGGGCTGGTCTTCATCGGCGGTGTGGTCTTCAATATCGGCAATATCGCCGGGACCGGCCTCGGCGTCAACGCCATGTTCGGTATGGACCCGAAAATCGGCGGTGCCATCTCGGCGGTGATCGCCATCCTGATCTTCGTCAGCAAGAAGGCCGGCATGGCGATGGACCGCATCGTGGTGCTGCTCGGTGCAGTCATGATCCTCCTGATGATCTACGTGGCCATCGTCGCGGCCCCTCCCGTCGGCGAAGCACTCAAGAACGCGATCCTCCCCGAGCAGATCGACTTCCTCATCATCACCACCCTGGTGGGTGGCACCGTGGGCGGCTACATCACCTACGCCGGTGCCCACCGCATGCTCGACTCGGGCGTCACCGGTCCCGACAACGTCGGGGAGATCACCCGCAGCTCAGTCCTCGGCATCCTGGTCACCGGCCTGATGCGGGTGCTGCTGTTCCTGGCGATCTTCGGCGTCGTCGCCGGTGGCGCGGTCCTCACCAGCGACAACATGGCTGCTGAAGCGTTCGGCATTGCCGCCGGGGAAATCGGCATGCGGATGTTTGGTGTGGTCCTCTGGGCTGCGGCCATCACCTCGGTGATCGGCGCAGCGTTCACCTCGGTTTCCTTCATCACCACCACGAAGACTCCCGAGCGGAAGCGCAACCTCATCACCGTGGTCTTCATCGCTGGCTGCGCAATTGCCTACGTGTTCCTTGGTCAGGCTCCGCAGGAGCTGTTGATCTTCGCCGGGGCGTTCAACGGACTGATCCTGCCGGTCGGCTTCGGTGTGCTCCTCTGGGTGGCTTGGCGTCGCCGCGACCTGCTGCACGGCTACGTCTACCCCAAGTGGCTGCTGATCATTGGCATCATCACGTGGTTCCTCACCCTGTTCCTCGGCTACACCTCCATCACCGGGCTGGCGAAACTGTGGGGCTAGGTACTTCTCGCCCTGCTGACCCGGCAGCGATGCTGCCAGCCGACGCGCGGGCTGCGTTCCGCGCCGGACTGGTGAGCCCGACGTCGGGCTGGTCCCGCGGCTACGCTCAGGTGAACGTGCTGGCGATTCCGCGGGAGCAAGCGTTCGACCTGCTCCTCTTCGCGCAGCGCAACCCCAAACCGTGCCCCATCCTCGGGGTGCTGGAGCCCGGCGAAACCACCGGGCCGCTGCTGACTGGCGGGGACATCCGGACCGACGTCCCCAAGTACACCGTCTATCACGACGGCATCCTGGTGGACGAGCCCACCGACATCACCGCCCACTGGCGCGATGACCTGGTGACGTTCCTGTTCGGCTGCTCCTTCACCTTCGAGACGGCGTTGCAGGACGGCGGGGTTCGGATCGCGCACATCGACCAGGGTGTGAACGTGCCCATGTACCGGACGAACCGGGAGGCTGCGCCCGCCGGTGCCATGTCCGGGCCGCTGGTCGTCTCGATGCGACCGGTGCCGGCGGCCCAGGTGGCCGACGCCGTCCGCATCACCTCCCGCTACCCGGCCGTGCACGGCGCTCCCGTGCACGTGGGGAATCCGGAGGAGTTAAGTATTGATCTGGGTTCGCCGGACTTCGGTGACGCGGTGAAGATTCCGGAGGGTCATATTCCGGTGTTCTGGGCCTGCGGGGTGACTCCGCAGGCGGCGGTGATGCAGTCACGGCCACCCTTGGCAATCGGCCACGCGCCGGGGCACATGCTGATCACCGACGCCCGGGACAGCGACTACCTGGTTCCCTAGGCGGTGCGGGGTTGCTTGGCGGATGGTTCGTCGGCGAGGTGGCCTAGAAGTTCAGCCTCGGCGGAGTCGAGGTAGGCACGCAGGCCCGCAGCGGCTTCGTCGCGCTCCCCGGCCCGGAGCCGCTCAACCAATTGCACATTGCGGTCCACATAATGGCTGTGGAAGTCGGGGGCCGACGCCATCGCATGAAACACCAGCCGCATCTCCGCGAGCACCCGATCCATCAGCGTCCGCAGCGACTCGCTGCCGGCCAGGCCGACGACTGCGCTGTGGAGCGCCTGGTTGGCATCGGCCATGTCCGGGACCGATCCGGCGTCGCGCGCTTTCTGGGCCCGCTCCACGATGGCTTCCATGTTCTCGAGGACCTCGGGGGTGACCTCGCCCCACAGCGCGGCGGCGGGTTCGATCATCCGGCGCACACGGTAAATTTCGCGCACCTCCTCGACCCCCGGGGACGCCACAAACACGCCGCGATTGGGGATCCGCGTGACCATCGATTCGCCGGCCAGCGCGGAAAACGCCTCACGCAACGTATTGCGTGACACGCCCAGCGCCGTCGACAGCGTCTGTTCGGACAGCTTCGACCCGGGCGTCAGCTCGCCGGCGGCAATCCGCCCCCGCAGCACGGTGGCGATCCATGCCGCCGTGTGCGCATGCTCGGCCGATCCCGATGCCCCGTTATCCAGCTCGGTTGCAGCTGTCATTGTCATTGCTTTCCCCCCTTGTCATCAACAGATGTTAGCCGACCGCACTCAGAACATTGCCCAGCACCTCGCCGCGCGCGACGGCTACACCCGGCTCCTGCCCGCCGCGGCTGAACGTCCCGGCTACTTGGGCGAGCACCTCGGTTTCCATCTTCATGGCCTCCAGCACGGCGACGGGCTGGCCCGCGGTGATCGTGGCGCCGTCGTCGGCCAGCCACTTCACCAGGGTGCCGCCCATCGAGGCGGTGACGACGCCGTTGTCGTCGTTCGTGTCTGCGGATTGCGCGACGGCGGCTCCCGCGGTGCCGCTTCCATTGCCGTTGCCGCCACCGTTCATCAGCGCGGCGAAGACCTCGGCTGGGAGGCCCAGCTGGACCGCCTTGCCGTCGACCTCCACGGTGAGGGTTTCCCGCCGGGCGAGTGGCCCCGCGGTCCCGCTCGATAGTGCGGCGTCGAGCCGGCCAGCGAAAGCATTCTCGATCCACGTGGTGTACACGCCGAGCCGTTCCGGGTTGGTGAAGTCCGGGTCCCGCACCACGGCACGGTGGAACGGGATCACCGTGGGGAGACCTTCGATCCGCAGCTCATCCAGGGCGGCGCGCGCACGGCGGAGGGCCTGCGGGCGGTCTTCGCCGTGGACGATGAGTTTGGCCATCAGGGAGTCGTACTCGGCGGGGACGCTGGAGCCCGAGCGCACCCCGGTGTCGACGCGGATGCCGGCGCCGGTGGGAGCCTCGAACACGTCCACCGGGCCCGGGGAGGGCAGGAACCCGCGGCCGGCGTCCTCGGCATTGAGCCGGAACTCGATCGCGTGGCCCCGCGGCGCCGGATCCTCGGTGATGCTGACAGGCAGGCCCGCGGCGATGCGGAACTGTTCACGGACCAGGTCGATGCCCGACGTCGCCTCGGTCACCGGGTGCTCCACCTGCAGGCGGGTGTTGACCTCCAGGAAGGAGATCACGCCGTCGGGCGCCACCAGGTACTCGACGGTCCCCGCGTTGGTGTACCCGGCCTCGCGGCAGATGGCGCGGGCCGACTCGTGGATGCGGGTGCGCTGGTCATCGGTCAGGAACGGGGCCGGGGCCTCCTCCACCAGCTTCTGGTTGCGCCGCTGCAGGGAGCAGTCGCGGGTGCCGACGACGACGACGTTCCCGTGCGTGTCGGCGAGGACCTGAGCCTCGACGTGGCGAGGCTTGTCGAGGAACCGTTCCACGAAGCACTCGCCACGCCCGAACGCGACCGTCGCTTCACGGACCGCCGAGTCGAACGCGTCGTCGATGTCTTCCATCCGGTGGGCGATCCGCATGCCGCGCCCGCCGCCGCCGTAGGCCGCCTTGATGGCGACCGGAACACCGTACTGTTCGGCGAACGCGCGGACCTCCTCGGCGCTGGCGACCGGCCCATCGGATCCGGGGACCAACGGGGCTCCGACCTTCACAGCGATCTCGCGGGCGGTGACCTTGTTGCCGAGGCTGCGGATCGCTGCCGGGGACGGGCCGATCCAGGTGAGCCCCGCGTTTTGCACGGCCGCCGCGAAGTCGGCGTTCTCGGAGAGGAACCCGTAACCGGGGTGTACGGCGTCGACCCCGGCCTTCGCTGCGATGTCGAGCAGCTTGTCCATGTTGAGGTACGTGTCGGCGCTGGCCGATCCGTACAGCGCGTAAGCCTCGTCGCAGAGGCGGACGTGGAGGGCATCGGCGTCGGGCTCGGAGTACACGGCCACCGAGGTCAGCTCCACATCCGAGCAGGCGCGGGCGATGCGGACGGCGATCTCCCCGCGGTTGGCGATCAGGACCTTCTTCATGGCAGCTACTTTCGCGAGCTTCGGGTGGTGATCGGGGTCTGTTTCAGGGGCTGCAGCGTTTCAGGGTCGACGGCCTCGAACCGCAGCGGGGTCCCGGGCGGCAGTTGGGCGGCGATGGGCAGGTCCTCGGGAACGACGACGCCGATCACCGGGTACCCGCCGGTCACCGGATGGTCGGCGAGGAACAGCACCGGCAGGCCCGACGGCGGTACCTGCAGCGATCCGGCGACGACCCCTTCGCTGGGGAGTTCGCCGTGATTCACGCGTTCGAGCGGTTCGCCGATGGTGAGGCGAACCCCGATCCGGTTCGATTCGGCGCTGACGGTCCAGGTTTGATCGGCCAGTGCAGTCTGGGATTTCTCGGTGAACCAGTCGTGGCGGGGACCGGTAGTGATGCGCAGGACTACCGGTTCGCGTGCCTTTGATCCGACGCCGCCCAGCCCGACGCCGCCCAGCCGGACGGCGTCGGGAAGCGTTGAGGTTTCCGGTGCGCCGACCGTGCGGCCCTGATCGACCGCGCCGATCGGCAGCATTGTTCCTGCTGCGAGGGGATCGGGTCCAATTCCGGACATCACATCTGTTGACCGGCTGCCCAGCACTTCTGGCACGTCGATGCCGCCGCGAATGGCCAGATAGGTGCGCAGCCCGGCGTCGGGCTGGTCGAGTCGGAGGGTTTCGCCGTCGTGCAGGGCGAACGGTGAGCACATTGGCGCGGTGCGGATGCTGTCACTGCCGCTGATCTCGGCGGGGGTGATGGCCCCGGTCAGGGCGAGGGTGAGTTCGCCGTGGGCTTTGACGGTAAGCCCGCCGAGGATGGCTTCGATAACCGCATCGCCCGGCGCGTTGCCGACCAGCCGGTTGGCTTGCCGGGCGCTCGCGGTGTCGGCGGCGCCGGCTTTGGAGACTCCGACGTCGCCGAGGCCCGGCCGGCCCAGGTCCTGGATCAGTGACTGCAGACCGGGGGCGAGAATTTCAAGGGACATGCCGGGCTGATTCACCGTCCCCAGGCCCGGATGGGTATCCGGCGCCGCCGCGTCCACCTGGTCTGTCACCGTCACGGTGTCCCGCACGGCCACGTACTGGACGGCAGTGCCCGGGCGGAGAAGGGCAGGCTGGTCCCGCCCCAAATCCCAGAGCCGGGAGGAGGTCCGCCCGATCAGCTGCCAGCCGCCGGGGGAGCGACGCGGGTAGACGGCCGAGAAGTTGCCGGCCAGGGCCACTGCTCCGGCGGGGACTGCGGTGCGCGGCGACGTCCGTCGGGGGACGGCGAGGGATTCGTTCTCCCCGACCAGGTAGGCGAACCCCGGGGCGAAACCCCCAAACGCTGCAGTCCATAGCTGGCCGGTGTGCGCGGCGACGACACCGTCGGAATCGAGGCCGGTGAGGCGGCCCACCTCGGCGAGGTCTTCGCCGTCGTACACCACCTCTATCCGCACCGGGTCGCCGGTCGCCGCGGTGTCGGCGGCGGGCGACGTGTCCAGGCGTGCGACGGTGGTCCATGCGGCGCGGGCGGCGGCGCCGGAATCGAAGACGGCCAGCACGGTCTGCGCGGCGGCGAGGACGTCGACCTGCCCGCGGAGCCGGTGCCGTTGCAGGTGGGCGTGCACCGCGAGGACCGAGTCCAGCGATTCCAACTGGATCAGGAGGGCACGCGGCCCGGCCCAGCGGATTCCGGGAGGGTTCACACGAAGCTCCGGATCCCGACGCCGGCTGCTTCGAGATCGCGGCGGACGGCAGCGGCCATGGAGACGGCGCCGCCGGTGTCGCCATGGAGGCAGATGCTTTCGGCGGACGTTTTGATGGTTGACCCGTCGCGGGCGATGATCGTGCCTTCGGTGGCGAGGCGGACCATGTTGGCGGCGACCTGGTGTTCATCGTGGAGGACGGCGCCGGGTTCGCGGCGGGAGACCAGGGTGCCGTCGGGGTTGTAGGCGCGGTCGGCGAACGCTTCGGCGACGCCGCGGAGGCCGGCCTTCTCGGCTTTGGCTAGCGCTACGGAGCCGGGGAGGAGCATCAGTGGGAGGTCGCCGCCGAACGCCTTGACGGCGTCGACCACTGCCTGGGCCTGCACCTCGTGGTTGACGATGGTGTTGTAGAGGGCGCCGTGGGGTTTGACGTATTTGATGGTGCCGCCGGCCGCCCGGGAGATCGCGTCGAGGGCGCCGAGTTGGTAGAGGACGTCGTCGGCCAGTTCGGTGGGGGAGCAGTCGAGGAAGCGGCGGCCGAACCCGGCCAGGTCCCGGTACCCGACGTGTGCGCCGATGGTCACGTTCGCGGCGACGGCTTCCCGGCAGGTCTGCGCGATGGTCGAGGGATCACCGGCGTGAAACCCGCACGCCACGTTGGCGCTGGAGACGGAGCGGAAGATGGCGGCGTCGTCGCCGATGGTCCAGTTACCGAACGATTCGCCGACGTCGCTGTTGAGGTCGATGTACACCATTGTGATCCTCGTCTCTCCTGTGTGGTCCTTCTAGGATGCACGAGTTTGGAGGATTGTTCAACAATTTGGCGTCAGGCGGGTCTTTCAGGCGCCACGACTCACGTGGGCTACGACGCGGCGGTGCTCTGTAGCCGCTTTTCGAGCTGGAACGCGACGAGCGCCGTCGCCGCCCCGGCCGCGGCGACCACTGCCGCAAGACTCCAGCCGACGCCGTCGGGAAAGTGGGTGAAGATGAACCCGAACAGTAAGGGGCCAAGGGTGCCGCCCAGATAGGTCCCGGTCTGCGTGATTCCGGTGGCGCGGGCGGTGAACGGGTGGGCGGTGCGTGACACCACAAAGTGCACCAGGCCGTTCCACCCCCAGCCCAGACCGAACGCCACGACGCAGCCGATGGCATAGGCCACAGGGTTCCCGGAGGCCATACCGAGCAGTCCCAGGCTGCCCGCACCGATCATGAGAGCCACGGTTGCCATCGATCCTCCAATCCCGCGGTCGGCGGCGACCCCGACCAGTGGTCGGGCCAGGATTCCTGCGGCGCTGGCCGCGCCGAGCAGCAGTCCCGCCAGTGCGGGGTGAAAGCCGGCATCGACGGCCGAGGACACGGTGAAGGCCCCGACCACATTGGCTTGCGCCGATCCGAGTGCGCTCGCCACCGCCGTCGCAAGCAGAAATGGGCGAAGGCGGCGTGGCAGGGGCGTTCTCGCTGCCCGGCCCTTTTTGGTGGTTGGTCGGGCGACGCCGCGCGGCAGCGACCGGACCAGCACGGGCAGGAACAGGATGGCAAACAGGGCGGTGAGCGCGAACGTCCACCTCCAGCCGACGGTGAGGGCAATCAGCGGCACTGACAGGCCAGCGGTAAGCGTGGCCGCAGGGATGGCAGACTGCTTAAGACCAAAGGCGAAGGCTCGGTTGCGGTTGTCCACCTGATCCACGATCAGGCCGTTGGACAGGGGGTGGGACAGCGCGTTGGCAGCCCCGGCGAAGCCCAACCACAGAACGAGCCACAGCCAGTGCGGCGTGAGGAAGACTATGCCCAGCAGGGAGATGAGGCCCAGGGCCACCGCGAGGGGCATGCCCCGCCTCAGGCCGAGTCCGCCAGCGATAATTCCAGCCGGGGCCGACAGCAGCGCGGAGACGCCCCAGAACACAGCGACCACGGCGCCCAACGCCGATGCCGTCATCCCGAGGTCCTCCTCAAGCTGGACGGCGAGTCCGCCGACCAGGAAGACCGGCAGCACAGCCACCACGGTGGTCAGCGCTGCGAGGGCGGTGGCCCGTTGCCCGGGCCGGCGACGGCTGCTCCCGGAGCGCCACATCTGGTGAGTTTTCACTGCCTCAGCCTAGCCCGGAGGCCGGTTGGACCCGGCGTGGTCGTCATCGCACTTCAGGAGAACCCTCCCTCCGGAGCGGACCTGCGCCAGGAGTCCGCCGGCGCAAAGAATGGCGCGTTCGCCGGGCGAGAAGTCGAGCCCCAGCGCCACCTCCGCACCGCCGTCCACGCGGACAATGACGGAACTGTCGCCGTCGGCCAGTGCCGCCGCCAACCCGGAGATGACCCATTGCTGGCCGACCGAGCTTTCGAGGCCGGGGGGAAGGACTACCGGAACAATGCCAGCGGCAATCAGATTCCGGCGGTGGATACGGGCGTAGCTGCGCGCCGCGACCAGCCGTACACCCAGATACAGCGGAATCAAGGCGGCGTGTTCGCGGGAGGAACCCTGGCCGTAGTTCTCTCCGCCCACAATGACGCCGCCGCCCCATTGAACGGCGCGATCATGGAAATCCGAATCAATCCGGCGGAACATGAACCTCGCACAGACGGCGATGTTGGACCAGACGGACATCGCGATCGCGCCGTCCGGAGCCATGTCGCCCGTGGAAATGTCATCCCCGGCGACGATCAATATCTTCGCACTCAAGTCAGTAGGTAACGGTGCGGGAATTGGTGGCGCTACCAGATTGCTGCCACGCTCAATCTGGATGCCCAGCCGCTGCTCTTCCGGCAGGACACCGGTGATGTGCAGGTCATGGATGCCGGGGTTTGGTGCCGCTGCGGGACGTAGGTCCCCGACAATGACGCTGGACGCGTCCACAATGGCCCCTTCCAACGCGCTCGCCGCTGCCGTGGACGGAGAACACAGATACACGCTATCTTCAGCCGTTCCGCTCCGACCGGGAAAGTTCCGGTTGAAAGTCCGCAGCGATGGAGCGCCTTGCGTGGGCGCCTGCCCGATGCCGACGCAGGGCCCGCACACCGGCTCCAGCATCCGGGCGCCGGCCTCCATCAGATCCCCGTAAACCCCCGACGCAATAATGGTCTGCAGGATCTGCCGCGAACCGGGCGTCACCGTCAATTGCACCGCCGGATGCACCGAGCGGCCCTTCAGGATGGCGGCGACTATGGCCAGATCCTCGTAGGAACTGTTCACGGAGGACCCCACGCAGACCTGCACCACCTCGGTGCGCGGCAACTCAGCAACCGGCCGCACGTTGCCCGGCGAATGCGGTAGCGCCACCAGCGGAACCAATGCTGACAGATCGAGCTGCTCCACCCCGTCGTACCCGGCATCGGCGTCGGCGCTGAGCGGGCAGTAATCCGACTCCCTGTTCTGGTCCCGCAGCCAGTCCTGGGTCCGTTCGTCCGAGGGGAAGACAGCAGTCGCCGCACCGGTCTCGACGATCATGTTGCAGATGGTTGCCCGGGCGGAGATGGAGAGTGAGGAAACGCCGTCGCCGAAGAATTCGAAGACCTTGCCGCGGCCACCCCGGACACCGTGGCGCCGCAGTAGCTCCAGCACGATGTCCTTGGCTTCCGCCACCGGGCCCAGCGTTCCAGTGAGCTCGACGCCGATCACTGCTGGGCAGACGAAGTCGAATCCGTAACCGCCCATGGCGACGGCTACTTCAAGTCCTCCAGCTCCCAGGGCGAACATGCCCAGGGCACCGGCGGTGGAGGTGTGGGAATCGGCGCCAACCAGTATTCCCCCCGGCCGGGCGAAATGCTCCAGATGAATGTAATGGGAGATTCCATGGCCAGCAGGGGAATAGCGCAGTCCGTAGCGGGCCGAGAACGTCCTGAGATAGTGATGATCCTGCATGTTCTTGTCATCGATCTGCAGCACATTGTGGTCAACGTACATCACGGCCAGCGGCACGGCGATGGAATCGACACCGAGCATTTCGAACTGCATGGCGGCCATGGTGCCGGTGGCGTCCTCGATCAATATCTGGTCAACACGGACGGTAATGTCGCTCCCGGGGATCAGCTCGCCCATCGCGAGGTTTGTTCCCAGCAGTTTTCTCGTCAAATTCTCGCCCACGAATTTCCTCGCCTCGTTGATCGTTTGCCGCTTATGAAATCGGTCCTGCAGCCCACGGGAATGAGCTGCAGGACCGCGGAAGCCGCCGAGTTTGTCTACTCTAGGAACTCGTTCGTGTAGGTTTCCTCGAGATTGATCTCCGCTTCGCCGACCTCAGGATTCGCGATCCGCTGGGTTTCCAGGACCGCCTGAACCCCTTCCTCAGTAAAGATGCCGTCCTGGCTGAGGGTCTGCTTCATTTCCTCGATGACGGTGGCGTACTGTTCGGGATCGCCGCCGGCAAAGGACTCGGGCATTTCCGCAGCGATTTCCTCGCCAGAGTGATCGGCGATGAACTGCAGGGTTTTCTTGATGGCGGCCGCCAGTTTCTGCGCCGTCTCAGGGTTCTGTTCGAGCCAGTCGCCGGTGGCGTAGAGGCTCGACGAGGGCCACGCGCTGGTCCCAAAGACGTCCTGCAGGCCTTCGAGGGTACGGACGTCCTCGATAATGGTGGGTTCGGTGCCAAGCCGCTTGCCCAACACGGTGACATCCGGTTCGAGCATGACTGCGGCGTCGACCTGGCCCTGTTCAACGGCGGCGACCGCTGAAGATCCCGCTCCAATTGCGGAAACTGAGGCGTCAGTGAGCGCCATACCGTTCTCGGACAACAGGAACTTCACGAACATGTCGGTGGAGGAGCCGGGGGAGGTGACGCCCACGTTCTTCCCCTTGAGGTCCGCCACGGTTTTGATGGAGTCCTTGTTCTCTTCGGACACCACGAGGGCAAGGCCCGAGGAAAGATTCATGTTCACGAATGCCTTGACGGGCTGCTTCTTCGCCTGCATCTGGATGGTGTGCTCGTAATAGCCGCTTGTGACGTCGGTGCTGCCTCCGATCATGGCGGTGAGGGCCTTTGATCCGCCTTGCAGGTCCTGAAGGTCGACGTCGACGCCCTCCTCTTCGAAGTAGCCCAGCTCGTCTGCGAGGGTGGTCGGAAGATAGGTCAGGAGGGTCTGGCCACCAATCCCGATGGTGACGGTATCCGCGTCGCCCCCGCCGCCGTCGCTCCCAGCTTGCCCAGGCGGCGCCGCCGATGGAGCGCCGCAGGCGGACAGAGCCATGGTGAGAGCGGCGAGGGCCGCAAGGGACTTCGCAGTTCGGGTCCGGCCCCGTTGCCGGCTGTGCATGATGTTCATGGGGTTCCCTTCAGAGCAGTTGAGTGGCAGAGCTGTAAACCTTTTGGGCGTGGGGCAAGCGGGGAGGCTAACCGGTGGACTGATTGGGGCGCCAACGGAGGAGCCGCCGTTCGGCGCGGTTGACCAGCAGGTCGATGATCAGCACCACAATCATCAGAATGAACATGCCAGCGAACACCCCTTCGGTGTCGAACACTCCCTGTGCCTGGGCAATGGCGTAGCCGACGCCGGCGGAGGCTCCAAGATACTCGCCGACCACCGCGCCGGTAATGGCGAAGCCCACGCTGATGTGAAGGCTGGAGAAAATCCAGGTCAGGGCGCTGGGGATGAAAACGTGGCGCAGCAGCTGCTTCTCGGTGGCACCGAGCATCCGTGCGTTGTTGACCAGCACCCGGTCAACGCTCTTGACCCCCTCGAGGGTGTTGAAGAAAACGATGAAGAATACGAGGGTGAAGCCGAAGGCCACCTTCGACCAGATGCCCAGGCCGAACCAGAGCAGGAAGATGGGTGCCAGGACCACGCGCGGCAGTGCGTTGAACATCTGCAGGAATGGTTCGAACAGGCGCTCCAGGAAATGGACCCGGGCCAGCAGGAAGCCCAGGGTCAGCCCTGCGATGGCGCCGGTAACGAAGGCGAGAATCGCCTCCTGCATGGTGATCCAAAGGTGCGGAAACACGTAGCCGGTGGACACCCATTCCCAGACGGTGACGAGTATGTCGGAGGGCAGCGGGAAAAAGAATGCGTCGATGATGCCTGCGCGGCCAAGAAGCTCCCAGGCACCCAAGACCACACAGGTCATAGCGAGCTGGGCCAGGCGTATGGACGTTCCAGATGCTTCGGTCTTCTTCCTGGTGGCCTGGCGCTGCGCCGCCGGAGGGACGGTTTTCCGGACTGGTGTCACAGTCATGCGACTTCACTTTCCTCTCGGGCCGATGCGTAGGTTTTCGACACTTCGACCTTGAGCCGACCCCAGATTTCCCGGTGTAGTTCGACGAATTGCGGGTCATCCCGGATGTCCAGAAGGTCCCGCGGCCGCGGAATGGTGATCTTGTAACTGCCCACCACAGTGCTGCCGGGGCCTGCCCCAAGGATGAGCACCTCATCCGACAGGGCGATTGCTTCGTCGAGGTCATGGGTGATGAAGACCACCGCCTTACCCGATTCCTGCCACAATTGGAGTAGCTCGTTCTCCATAATCTGGCGAGTCTGGACATCCAGGGCGGAGAAGGGTTCATCCATCAGGAGGATGTCTGGATCAACGATCCAGGCCTGGGCGACGGCGGTGCGCTTCCGCATTCCGCCGCTGAGCTGGTGTGGGTAGCGGTCGGCGAAGTTCTTCATGCCGACTTTCTCCAGCCAGCGCCGGGATTCGGAATAGGCATCGGCTTTTGACACCCCAGCCATGATGAGGCCCAGGCTGACGTTGTCGATCACCGATTTCCAGGGCAGCAGGGCGTCCTGCTGGAACATATAGGAGGCGCGCCGGTTCACGCCGATGACAGGTTCACCGAAGCTCTGAACGGAGCCCGATGTGGGCTCAAGCAATCCGGCGGCCATGTTCAGGATGGTGGACTTACCCGATCCGGTGGGACCGACTATGGAGACAAAGCGGCCTGGCTCCACCTTGAGATCGATGTCTTTGACCGCGAAGTAGGTACCGCCGTTGGGTGTGGCGAATTCCTTGGTGCACGCGCTCAGATCGACCGCGTAGGAAGGTTCTTTTCCTGGTGAAGGATGCGTCATTGCTGTTCTCCCAGACCACATTGTGGGTTGATCATCATATTGTGGATTGATGCTAACAGTAACGCAGGTCACAGCTCAAGGGTTTTGACCATAAGTTACTCAGTGAGTGGTTGGAGGGTGCTGGCCACTGATTCGACCCTGAACCCTCATAGAATCGAGGTATGAGCCCTAGTGAAGTAGCAGCAGCACCACTCCTCGTTCTGCGGAAGATTACGGCGATCCTCGAAGCGTTCTCCCTGCTGAGGCCCGAGCTGACCCTCGCCGACATTAGGTCGTCGACCGGATTACCGCACTCGACGGCGCAGCGGCTGGTCACCAATATGGTTCAGGAGGGGATCCTGGATCGCCGGGGTGATCATTTTCGGATTGGCGTGAAAATGGGGCATTGGGCGGCACCCGCGCGCCAGGGCCTTGATTTCATCGAGCTGCTTAGCCCCGTGCTGCGCCGGCTTCGTGACGATCTGGGGGAAACGGTCTGCATCTTCCGGGAGTCTCAGGGCAGTAGGGTGTGCGTTGCGATGGCAGAGACCAGGAGGATGCTTCGGCGGGTAGTGGAAGTGGGCAGCATTATGCCCCTGCATGCTGGATCGGCAGGTCGCGTGTTACTGGCCTGGAATCCCGATCTGGCCGAACGGGTTTACCACTCGGGTCTTCATTCGATGACTAAACAGACCATCACCGACGCTGCGAATCTCGACGAGGCGGTCGCCAAAACTCGAGCCGACGGCTTTGCCATCACCACCGGGGAGCGAGTATCCGGGGCTAGTGGGTTATCGGCTCCCATCTTTGGACCCCAGGCAGATCTTTATGGGGCTCTCACGGTGATGGGCCCGACGATGCGTATGCCGTTCGACGTCTGCGCCTCGTGGATCGAGCCTCTGGTGGCTGCCGCCGAGGAAGCCACGCGGCTGATAGGGGGAAATATTCCACCTGAAGGTCTATCCACATCGTGATTTGTAGTTCACAATATGAGTAAAGAACATAGGTGGCGACGACCCGGCGCCTCCGGTCCAATCACCAGTGTTCAGGTGAGTGACCGGGTGGCCGGAAAGGAACACGGTGGACAATTCGCTGAATGTTATGGATACCAATAGGCAGGCATCCGATCCGGCTCAGGGAACCGGAGGCAGTGCCGCCGAGGGGTCGGGGGGCCCGATGTCCGGCATTAGGGTGCTGGAGCTGGGTTCGCTGATTGCCGGCCCCTTTGCCGGACGGCAGCTGGCAGACTTTGGCGCTGAAGTGATCAAGATCGAAGCACCGAACCGACCGGATCCGATGCGCGAATGGGGCAGGGCACGGGTCAAGGACCATACCCTCTGGTGGTCGGTTCAGTCGCGCGGCAAGAAGTGCGTCACCCTTAACCTCAAATCCGCGCGCGGTCGGGAGCTGTTTCTCGACCTGTGTAGGGAAGCGGATGTCATTCTCGAAAATTTCAGGCCAGGGACCATGGAAAAGCTTGGTCTTGGTCCGGACGAACTGTGGAAGATCAATCCCGGCCTCGTGATCGCCCGCGTTTCCGGCTACGGCCAGACCGGTCCCGACTCCCAGAAGCCAGGATACGCGTCGGTTGCCGAGGCCAGGGGAGGTCTACGCCACCTCAACGGCTATCCAGATCAGGCACCGCCGCGCACCGGTATTTCGTTAGGCGATAGCCTGGGCTCTCTGTACGCGCTGCAAGGCATTCTCCTGGCTCTCTACTGGAGGGATGCGCGCGGTGGATCCGGCCAGATTGTTGACGTTTCTCTGGTGGAAGCCTGTTTTTCCCTGCTGGAGAGTGCCGTTCCCGACTATGCGGCCTCGGGTGTTGTCCCGGGCCCCAGTGGATCTGGTTTGAATGGGATTGCACCCTCGAACATCTTCCGGTCCAGTGACAACAAATGGGTGGTCATTGCCGCGAACCAGGACTCAGTCTTTGTTCGCCTGGCCGAGGCCATGGGATCACCCCAGTTGGCAGCCGACCCTAAGTATTTGGACCACGCAGCGCGCGGTGCTCATCAGGCAGAGTTGGAGGCGCTCATCGCCGAGTGGACAAGTGGTTATGTCGCGGAGGATCTGATCGACGTCCTGAACCAGTTCTCGGTGCCCAATAGCCCGGTCAGCAGTATGGAGGAAATTTTCGAAGACCCACAGCTCATCGCCCGGGACATGCTCGTTTCAGTGCCGGATGACGACCTCGGCCAGGTAGTTCAGCCTGGAATTGTTCCCAAGTTGACGCGCACGGCAGGCAGGATCGGATGGAACGGTCCCCTAACCTCAGGATCCCACAACGCCGAGGTCTATCAGGGTTTGCTGAACCTGTCCGACGACGAACTTTTAGCCGTCAAGAAAGAGGGAGCAATCTGATGCCATCGAGCCCAGCCCCATTAGCCGATCGTGCCATTTCGATTGTCGATGTCAGTCCACGCGACGGTTTGCAGAACGAAAAGGTGTTGGTCGGAACCAAGGACAAGATCCGGCTCATCGAAGAGCTCATCCAGATGGGTGCCCGCCGCATCGAAGCCGTCAGTTTCGTGAACCCGAAAAAGGTTCCCCAGATGGCCGACGCCGACGACGTCATGGCCGCCGTACCACGGTCTCCGGAGGTGAGCTACATTGGCCTGGTGCTCAACACCAGGGGCGCCCTTCGCGCGGTCGATGCGGGGGTCAACGAAATGAACTATGTGCTGCCGGTCACTGACGCGTTCGCCGCAGCGAATCAGAACACGACGGTCGATGCTGCCCTGGCGGCGTTGGAAGAGGTATCAGCGATTGCTGCGAACGCCGCGCTTCCGCTGAGCGTCACCGCCGCCGTCGCCTTCGGGTGCCCCTATCAGGGCGACGTGCCACAGGAGCAGACTCTCGGCGTCGTTCGCCGCGCCCTGGAACGGGCCGACGTCGCTGAGGTGGCGTTGGCCGACACCATAGGGTGCGCTGTGCCGTGGCAGGTAGGCGACGCATTCACCCAACTCCGCTCCGAAACGGCCGTCCAGTTGCGGGCACATCTGCACGAAACCCGGCACACGGCTCTGGCCAATACCTATGCAGCCATGGCTGCCGGTGTGACCGTCTTCGACAGCAGCGTCGGGGGGCTGGGTGGCTGTCCGTTCGCGCCGGGTGCCGCCGGGAACATTTCAACCGAGGACCTCTGCTGGATGCTGAGCCGGGCAGGGTTCGAGACGGGTATTGACATGTCCATGGCGACGGAGCTCGGCCGGTGGATCTGTGAGCTCGTGGGCACTCAACCCCGCTCCGGCCTCGCTGGAGCGGGGATCTTCCCTGCTCTCGTCTAAACCTCTCCCAACCCGCCGAACAGGTGGGTGTGGGGACCCAGAAGGCGCGGAAGTCGCCGGACCTCGCTCCTCGGCGCGCGCGTAGTTCCCAGCTACGCTCTTCCCATGACCAGCCGTGCGCATCAGAATCGCCCATCGACCTACCCAGCGGTCGACGTCGTCGCCGTCCAGCGGCGTACCGTCTGGGTGCTGATTGCGGGTCAGATTCTGGGCGGAATCGGTATCGGGTGTACCGTCTCGATCGGGGCGGTGATGGCAGCCACCATCTCCGGGTCGGACGCGCTGTCCGGCACAGCGACGACGTTGAGCACCCTGGGCGCCGCGGCGAGTGCCATTCCGCTGGCCCGACTCGCTCAACGGCTGGGCCGACGTCGGGCGCTGACCACTGGTGCGCTCCTCGCCGCGACAGGGTCGGTGGTGGCTGTCATGGCCGCGATGCTGGGCTCGTTCCCCTTGCTATTGCTTGCTTTCGCCTTCCTCGGTGTCGGCACTGCGGTAAATCTGCAGGTCAGGTTCGCTGCCACCGACCTGGCGACGCCCGAACACCGCGGGCGCGACCTTTCGCTGGTGGTCTGGTTCACCACGGTCGGTGCAGTGCTCGGCCCAAACCTTATCGGACCCGGCGAGGTGATTGCGTCGACACTGCAGATGCCCCCGCTCACGGGGTCGTTCCTGATCGCCCTGTTCGCACAGTTGGCTGCGGCGGCCGTCTACCTGATGGCATTGCGCCCCGACCCGTACCTGCTGAGTCAATCCCACGTCACCCAGAATGCTGACGAGTCAGTTCCTGGGGCCATCCACGGGCGGAGGCCGCTGGTGTTCGCAGTTGGCTCCATCGCCATCAGCCACGCGGTGATGGTGTCGGTGATGTCTATGACGCCGGTTCACCTGATCAATCACGGTGTCACGCTGACGTTCATTGGGCTGACCATCAGCCTGCATATAGCGGGGATGTTCGCGCTATCGCCGGTGTTCGGGTGGCTCAGCGACAACGTGGGTCGGGTGACGACCATCCTGATCGGCCAGGGCCTGTTCGCAGTGGCGTTGCCAACTGTGGCGCTTGGCGAGGACAACTCCGCCCTGGTGACCGTGGGGCTCATCTTCCTCGGCCTGGGGTGGAGTGCGTCGACGGTCGCCGGGTCGGCGCTGGTGGCGGATCTGGTGACAGGTGCGGCTCGTCCGAAGATTCAGGGCCGCACCGACCTCGCCATGAACCTTGCTGGCGCGGTCGGGGGAGCGGCGTCCGGCGTCGCTCTGGTGCTCATTGGCTATGCCGGACTGGCTTGGGCTGCTGGAGTGCTGGTGCTGGTGGTTGTGGCGGGGTCGCTCGTCGTCAGATCCGAGTTTAGGCGGGTAGCACTTTGATAGTGAAAGTCCTGCGGGCAGTTGCGCCTGTGTTGTCCTGGCCTTCAACCGTGAAGGTGAACGTCGCCGCCCTTGTCGGGGTGCCGGTGACTCTGGCCTCCGGCCTGTTCTCCAAGGTGTTTTTGACGAAGCGCGTCCCATCGGGGAGGCTTCCGGAGACCAATCTGAACCTGAATGTCGAGGGTCCAGGGGGATCACTGCACACGATATAGCCGAGATACGCCTGCCCCACAGTGGCATCGGGCATCTGTGCCGGGGTGATGAAGGTCAATGGCTCGGCGGGGGACACTGTCGCCGAGGCGCTGTTTGAGGCGGTTGACGTGTTTCCGGCAGCGTCGAAGGCGGCGACCGTGTAGGTGTAGGTTCCGGCGGCGAGTCCTGTGTCACTGAAACTTGTCGCATCCGTGGTGCCCAACAAGCTGCCGTTGCGGTGGACCCGATAGCCGGTTACCCCAGTGTCGTCCGTGCTGATTCCCCAGCTGAGGTCGACCGTTGTACCCACCACTGTGGTGATCAGGTTAGTCGGAATCGAGGGTGCAGTGGTATCCGAAGCTGACGCTGGGGGTACGGTCACTGACGCGCTGTTGCTGGCTCCGGAAATATTCCCGGCCGTATCGATGGCCGCCACCGTGTAGGTGTAGGTTCCTGCCGCCAAACCCGGGTCGGAGAATGTGGTGGTGGTGACGGTGCCCGCCAGCACGGTCCCGTTGCGGGACACGCGGTACCCGGTGACGCCAACGTTGTCCGTGCTGGCTGTCCAACTAAGGGTAGCCGTGGAACCCGACAGAGTGGCGGTCAGGTTTGCGGGCACACTCGGAGCGGTGGTGTCCGATACTGGCGGCTGGGTGACGGTGCACCCGGTCAAGGTCCTCGTGGTGACGGTCGCTGAACCGTCTCGCAGGTACACCGTGCAATCAGCCGGCGCGGTGTAGGGGTCGCGCTCGATGCGGAACTTGCCCGAGCTGTCGCTGCGGCCCATGACAACGTTGTCCACGCTGATGTCGCGTGACGCGATCGCGGTTCCTTCGATCCGCAGCGCTGATCCGGAGACTTCCGCCCGGGTGACAGAGACGGCTGCGACGGCCGGAGCTACGGTCAGCGTCCCGGGCAACATGACGCCCACTATGGCGGCTGCAATGATTGAACGCTGGCGATTCCTGAGCATGTTGTGATCCTCAATCTTGGGCCATTGACCTGACGAACGAAGACCGTTCCCTAGGACGGAATCCGTATCCCGAAATATACGCCCGATCATCTTTGGGTTCAATGGAAGGCCCAACTGCCGCACCCGCAGTCGCTTCAGAGGACCGGCTCCGGTCCGGAGACGGGCCAAGTTCCGGGTAGGGGTGGTGCGGTGGAGTCGTAGGTGTGGCCGGTGGGGGTGGTGATGCGGAAGGTGTGCCGAGAACCTGTGCCTGTGCCTGTGCCTGAGTCGGGTCCGGGGCGTGGTTGTGCTGTCCAGCCGGGTTGTTCTTTGGTGTGGTTGCATGCCTCGCAGAGCCCCGCCGAATTCGGAATGGAGGTGGGTCCGCCGCGGTGCCAGGGGATGATGTGGTCGTAGTGGCGGATCGGCGCGTCGCAGTACGGGGTGCGGCAGGTATCGTCCCGGGCGGTGATGAACCGGCGTTGCGCCCGGGTGAAAAGCCGGGCTTTCGAATCCATGCCGACCAGCTCCCCGGTGCCCGGCGCGGTGTAGAGGCGGCGCACCCACACATCGAAGGCTTCGCGGCCAACACCGGTGGACTCCGAGCGGCCAGAGGAATCAGAGTGGCCACTGGGATCAGCAGGTTCAGTGGGCTGGGTGGGTTCGGGGTTCAGGAGCTGCCGTGCCCAGGAGGAGGGGAGGATGCCGTAGCCGGGGATCCTGGCGGGTTCGCTATCGCCTTGGAGCAGGGTCCGGTCGGTGATGATGACCTGCAGTTCGATCCGGGACACACCACCGGGGGTCCCGGTGATCCGTTCGATCAGGGTGTCGGCCATCAGCTGACCCTTGGACCGGGTGTCCCCGCCGGCCCGGGCGGTATCGGCGTGCCGGGTCAACGCCGCGTAGG
>NZ_JBTNDE010000003.1:0-211238 GCF_054511155.1 Arthrobacter glycogeni
CCCCTTGTCGTTGGGGGGCTCGGGGGGGGGGGTGGGGGTGGTGGTGGGTGGGGTGGGGGGGCCCGCCGGTCCCCCCCCCCCCCCCCCCGCAACCGAGCTTTATATGGTCTACGTGCTGGCCGAGGCCTACGGGTCGGGGCTGGGCCGCTTACTGGTCCACGCGGCGATCGGAACTTCCTCCTCCTTCGTGTGGGTGCTCGAAACCAATGCCCGGGCCACCGCCTTCTATCGGAAACTCGGGTTCGAACCGGACGGGGCCCGGGAGCGGTTGTCGACCGGTTGGAACGACCAGACTGAGATCCGCATGGTCCGCGGCGGGTCGTCATGAACGTGATTATCAGGCGGGCCCACCCCGACGACGCCGGTGCGCTGGTGGCGCTGCATAACCGCGCCTGGCGTGAAGCCTACGGCCACCTCGGGCCGGCGGAGTTCTTCGATCGCCGCGACGCCCGCTCCGCACGCGACACCGCTGAGCGACGCGGTCAGATCGAGGCGGGCGCGCCCTGGACGGTGGCCGTTGACGACGACGGCGACTTGGTGGGGTTGGCGCTCGCCGGATCTTCCCGCGACGCCGACCTGACTGGATGTGAGCTGTACTTCCTGTATGTGCTGCGGCGGGTGTACGGCGTCGGGGTAGGGCCGGCGCTGCTGGGCGAGGTGCTCGGCGACCGGGCGGCGAGCCTGTGGGTGCTGGCGGTCAACCATCGTGCCGTCGCCTTCTATCAGCGGCACCGGTTCGTTGCCGATGGTGCCCACCGGAAGGTCACCACCGAGGGCTCGGAACTTTTGGAGAAGCGGATGGTGCGCCACTAATGGGCAGGCAACGGCCGGCACGTCCCGGCAACTCAAAGGCGCGGCCGGATAGTGCCGAGGCCGGTCCGGTCGCGGGAACCTACGACATCGATACCGGCACGTGCGAGGTGGAACCGGACCCGTTCAACCCCAACGGGTGGATCCTGAAAGTCAACGGTGTCCCGAGTTCCCACATCGATCTCAGCGACCCCCTGCGCCTGGACTTCGAGTACATGCGGTGGATCGCGGCGCTGGTCGAATCGGAGCGGCGCGACGACGGGCCCCTGCGTGTCCTCCACCTGGGCGGCGGAGCCTGTTCACTGGCGCGGTATTTCGCTGCGTCGGTGCCAGCAGCCCGGCAGGTAGTCGTGGAACTCGACGGCAGGCTCGCCGGGTTGGTGCGTGACTGGTTTGATCTGCCGCGGGCGCCGCTGGTACGGATCAGGGTGGGGGAGGCCCGCGCGGTGACCGAGTCGCTGACCGGAGGCAGCCGGAACGTGATCATCCGTGACGTGTTTGCCGGCAGTATGACGCCGCAGCCGCTGACCACCCTTGAGTTTACCCAGCACGCCAAGCGGGTGCTTAGCGACGATGGCTTGTACCTGGTCAACTGCGGTGATTCACCGGATCTTGCTGGCGCGCGCCGGGAAGCCGCGACTATTGGGGAGGTCTTCGCTCACACAGCGATCGTCGCCGACCCGGCGATGCTGAAGGGGCGCCGGTACGGCAACGTGATTATCGCGGGCAGCGACGTCCCCCTGGCCCAGGACCCGGGGCTGGCACGGGTGCTGCTCGGGGGAGGCGTGCCCGCCCAGGCCTGGGACGATGCCCGCGTCAGGAAGTTCTGCAACGGGGCGCAGGTGCTCTTCGATCAGTAGGTTCCAGCGGATGCGGATGCGGATGCGGCAGCGGATGCGGTTGCCGGGCCAGGCCTACCCAGCAACTCATCCTCGTAGGCCGTGGTCGCATCCCTCAGGGCGGCGACGACCGCCGCGACAGCCGGTTGCCTCAGCGAGTCCGGCCGGGCCACCAGCCAGTACCCCAGCCGCTCGGCGATCACCTTGGGGAGCAGCCGGACCAGATCATCGTGCCGGTCGGCCATGAAGCAGGGCAGCAGCCCAAGTCCGGCGCCTGCCCGGGTAGCCTCCACATGGACGAAGACGTTGGTCGAGCTGAGCGAGTCCTTCATGGTGGGCAGTAACCGTCGGGGGGCGTCGAGGCTGTCCACCTGCAGCATCGAGTCGATGAAGTAGACCAGCGGGTGCACGGAAGCCTCGTCAATGGTCAGTGGTGCAGGATTCTCAGCGAGATAGGACTGTGAGGCGTAGAGGCCCAGCATGTATTCGCCCAGCCGCAGGGCTTCCGCCCGGTGCACCTGCGGTTCGCCGACCACCACCTCAAGGTCCAGGCCGCTGCGGGTCTGCGACGCACGGCGGGTTGCCGCAACAATCTCGATCGTCAGCCGTGGATGCTGGCGCCGGAGCCTCGCGAACGCGGGCGCGGCAATGTAGGCGCTGAACCCATCGGTGGCGCTCATCCGGACGACGCCGGCAACCGGGCTGTCGTCGTCGTCGCCCGCCAGGATCGCCAGCGCGGCAGCGACCCGCTCGGCGGCGGCCACCGCCCTGCCGCCCAGCTGGGTCAGTTCCCATCCCCCGCTGGCACGGACGAGGACGTGCCCACCCAGGCTTTTCTCCAGCGCAGTGACGCGGCGCGACACGGTGGTGTGGTTCAGGTTCAGGCTTTCGGCCGCCGACGTGAACCGTCCGGTACGCGAAACGGCCAGCAGGATCAGCAGATCGGCGGGATTCAGTGCACACATCTCTGCATTTTCGCAGGTTCGCGGTGCGGATGTGGTCATTGAAGCACAGGTAATCTGCAGGGATACTCAATGAGGTTGCCAGGAAGTGACAGCAGTCACAGCACCCCCAGTCATTCAGGTGTCACCGCCGACGCAGAAGGAGATCGTCATGAGCGTCAATCAACGCTCCACTCAATCCGGTCAGGACCGGACCGAAACCTCTGGACTCAAAAAGGTCGTCGCCGCCTCAATGGTGGGAACAGTCGTCGAGTGGTACGAGTTCTTCCTCTACGCCACCGCTGCCACCCTGGTCTTCGCGGTGGTGTTCTTCCCCAACGCAGCCACCCCGCTGGATGGCATCATCGCGGCGTTCCTGACCTACGCCGTCGGTTTCATTGCCCGGCCGCTCGGTGGAATCTTCTTCGGCCAGATTGGCGACAAGCTCGGCCGCAAGCACACCCTGCAGGTGACCATCGTTCTGGTGGGCGTTGCCACCTTCCTGATGGGCTGCCTGCCCGGCTTCAACTCGATCGGCTACTGGGCGCCAGCCCTGCTGGTGGTCCTGCGCTTCGTCCAGGGTTTCGCCGTCGGCGGTGAATGGGGTGGCGCTGTTCTGCTGGTAGCCGAGCACAGTCCCAACAAGTCCCGTGGATTCTGGGCCAGCTGGCCGCAGGCCGCGGTCCCGGTAGGAAACCTGCTGGCAACTGTGGTGCTCCTGACCATGTCCTTCATCCTCCCCGAGGACGAATTCCTCGCGTGGGGCTGGCGGGTAGCGTTCTGGCTGTCAGCGGTCATCGTGGCGATTGGCTACTACATTCGGACGCACGTCAGTGAGGCGCCCATCTTCCTTGAGGCCCGCGAGCAGGTTGAACGCGAGAAGTCGATCAACTACGGCGTGCTTGAGGTTGTCAGAAAGTACCCCAGGGGGATCCTCGGCGCCATGGGCCTGCGCTTTGCCGAGAACATCCTCTACTACATCATTGTCAGCTTCTCGATCGTGTACTTGAAGACTGTTCACGAGTACGACACCAGCCAGTTGCTCCTCGCCCTGCTGATCGCCCACGTGGTCCACTTCCTCGTGATACCGCAGGTGGGCCGGCTGTCCGACCGCTTCGGCCGCAAGCCCGTGTACCTGGCGGGGGCAATCCTCGGCTCAACGTGGGCGTTCTTCGCCTTCCCGATGTTCGACACCCAGAACCCGGTCATCATCATCCTGGCCGTCACCATCGGGCTGTGCTTTCACGCGCTGATGTACGCGGGCCAGCCGGCCATCATGGCGGAAATGTTCCCCACCCGGATGCGTTACTCGGGTGTCTCCCTCGGCTACCAGGTGACCTCGATCATCGCCGGCTCGATGGCTCCGATCATCGCCACTGCCATTCTGCAGGAGACCGGTTCGTGGGTGGGTGTCGCCCTATACGTCCTGGGCGCCTGTGTGGTGACCGCCATCGCCGTCGTCACGCTCCGCGAAACCAAGGGCATCTCCCTGCGCGACGTCGACGCCGAGGACGCCGAGCGGCACGGCATCAAGGTCCTGAAGGACAGCTGACCCATGGCGCAGACAACACAGACCGACGACGGCGTAGCGCCGGCCCGGGACGCGGGCGCTACGCTGGCTCGCCCCCTCGCGGGACGCCGGGCGTTGGTCACCGGCGCGGCAAGCGGGATTGGGGCCGCCACAGCTCGCCTGTTGGCCGCGCAGGGGGCCTACGTAATCGTCGCCGACCGCGACGGCGACGGCGCTGCGGCCCTCGCGCGGGAGGTCGGCGGCGAACCGTGGTCGGTTGACCTCCTGCAGACCGGCGCACTGGAGGAACTGACCCTCGACGTCGACATCCTGGTGAACAACGCCGGAATCCAGACGGTCAGCCCCATCCACGAGTTCGATCCGGCGGATTTCCGACGCATCCACACGCTCATGCTGGAGGCTCCGTTCCTGCTGATCCGGGCTGTGCTGCCCGGAATGTACAGCAGGGGGTTTGGGCGGGTCATCAACCTGTCCTCGATCCACGGGCTGAGGGCGTCACCGTTCAAATCCGCTTACGTCTCAGCGAAGCATGGCCTGGAGGGCCTGTCCAAGGTGACTGCGCTTGAGGGCGGGCCACACGGGGTCACCAGTAACTGCGTGAATCCCGGCTACGTCAGGACCCCGCTGGTTGAGAACCAGATCGCGGATCAGGCACGGCTCCACGGGATCAGCGAGGACGATGTGCTGTCCACCATCATGCTGACCGAGAGTGCCATCAAGCGGATGGTGGAGCCGGAAGAGGTGGCCGGGTTGGTGTGCTGGCTGGCATCAGACACCGCCGGCATGGTGACCGGGTCGTCCTACGTGATGGACGGCGGTTGGTCGGCCCGCTGACCCACGGAGTCCGGACTGGCGCCTGCTTTAGGCGCCAGCCCAGACTCCGGCTTAGGTGCCAGCTCTGGTTTAGCGCAGGCCCAGCAGCAGTTCGAGCGGCCCGATCCCGAAGAACACTACAAAAGCGCCCGCAACAGCCCACATCAGCGGGTGGATCTCCCGGGCCCGGCCCTGGAAGGTGCGTACCAGGACATAAGCGATGAACCCGGCGCCCAGGCCGTTGGCGATGGAGTAGGTAAATGGCATCAGGATGAAGGTCAGGAACGCCGGGATCGCGACTCCCCAGTCCTCCCAGTCGATCCTGCCCACCTGCGCCACCATCATGAATCCGACGACGACGAGGGCCGGGGCAACCGCCTCGAAAGGCACCAGCGAGATCAGCGGGGTGAAGAACATTGCCAGCAGGAACAACACACCGGTGACAATGTTGGCGATACCGGTGCGGGCGCCCTCACCGATGCCGGCGCCGGACTCGACGTAGATCTGGTTGGAGGAGACCGACCCGGCGCCGCCGGCAACTGCGCCCAGGGCATCGACGATCAGGACCCGGTTGACGCCGGGGATGTTGCCCTTCTCATCGACAAGTTTCGCCTCATTGGCCAGGCCCACCATGGTCCCCATCGCGTCGAAGAAGATGCTCAGCAGGATGGTGAAGGTTAGGAGCAGGGCAGCGGTGGCTCCGATGGAACTGAAGGCCCCGAACAGGCTCACGTTTCCGATCAGCGACAGATCCGGTATGCCCACCCAGGACCCGGTCGGAAGTTCGGGAACCACCAGTGACCAGCCCTGCGCGTTGGCGCCGTCAGGCCCAACGCTGGGTCCCACATTAGCCACGGCCTCGACCACGACGGCGAGGATGGTGGAGGCGATGACGCCGATCAGGATTCCGCCGCGTACTTTGCGGACCACGAGGGCGATGGTGAGGATCAAGCCGAACACAAACACCAGAGTGGGCCAGCCCAGCAGGGCACCCTCGAAGCCGAGACCAACCGGGACCGTGGTTTGGGCGACGTCCGGTACCCGGCGGACGAAACCGGCATTGACCAGTCCGATCAACGCGATGAACAGGCCGATGCCCACGACGATGGCGGTCTTCAGGCTCTCCGGGACGGCGTTGAACACTGCTGTCCGGAATCCGGTGAGGACCAGGATTAGCATGGTGAGGCCGGCCAGCACGACCAGGCCCATCATCTGGGGCCAGGTCAGCTCAGGGTTGGTGGCGACGGTGATGGCGACGAACGCGTTCACGCCGAGCCCGGTGGCGAGAGCGAACGGATACTTGGCCCAGGCGCCCATCACGATGGTGAGGATTCCCGCCACGAGGGCAGTGACAGCCGCGACCCGCTCGAATCCCAGTTCCGCACCCGAGGAGTCGGCGCCTGCGAGGATCAAGGGGTTCAGGACCACGATGTAGCTCATGGCGAAGAAGGTGGCCACCCCGCCGCGGATTTCCCGTGCGTAGGTGCTGCCGCGTTGTGAGACTTCGAAATAGCGGTCCAGTGTGGAACCCTTTTTGAGCATGGTCATTCCTCGAACGATGGGGTGGTCTGCGGGATGAGTCTATCCGCTGCTCGCGGTCAGGGCGCCCGTGTGACGTCGTCGTCCTCCCGGTGAGCAAGGTGGTCAGGTGGGGTCGGTGTGGTCAGGCGGGGTGGATATCTCGGACGCCGCTGTCCGGCTTGACCACGTCCGCGAGGGCTAGGTGTGTTACCCATAGGGAGTGGCGGTCCGCGATGAGCCGCTGAACCGCTATTCGGGTGTCCTCCAACGACGGCAACTTGCAGGCGGAGCGGGTGTGGTGCAGGCCCTCCCAGCCAGCTGGCAGCCCCTGCACGTAGAGTTAATGCATGAGTACCACCTACCCCGCTGCCGCAAATGCCGTCGGCCATTCTTTCCTTAGGGTTCCGACCCAGCTCGCGGCGATGCTGATGGTCGCACTGATGGCCGCTCTCGGTTCCGCCCCGGCCGCTAACGCCCACGACGAGCTGGCCGGTAGCAATCCCGAGCCCGGCGCGAGTATTGAGGTACTCCCGGCGGTGGTGGAGTTGACGTTCTCGAGCGTCCCGTCGGGAATCGGCTCGGAGGTGGAGATTCTCGACGCAAGCGGCGAGAACTGGGCGCAGGGAGACGTCTCGATCGTCGACCGTGTGGCAAGCCAGCCCGTCAAGGTGGGCGCTCCGGCAGGCGACTACACAGTCAACTGGCGGGTGGTCTCCTCGGACTCTCATCCTATTGAAGGCACCTTCGCGTTCACGGCGGCCGCCGCGAGTGCCGGGCAGACCCCTGGCGCCTCGGTAGGAACGCAGGGGCCAATCGAAATAGAGCAGGCTGAGCAGACAGCCGACGGGGACTTCCCCTGGAGCATCGTGGGGATGGTGGTGGTTCTGATCGCACTAGCCGTGGTTCTGGCCGTCACCGCCCGCAAGAAGTTGCGGCATGGAGCCGACTCGTAATACTCCCGCTGGATAGTCAGTAAGCCTTCAAGCGCCCAGTGCCCGCGGCGCGGCCAGCAGCGACGGATGTTGGACGATCAGCGTGCTCACCAGCTTCGCCTGCCGGACAATGTCGCGGGTAGTGGGGCTGAGAAGTTCACCAACCCCCACCAGGTGCAGGCCAATTGCCTGCGCCGCTGTCTTGAGGTCGTGTCCCACTGCGAGGCCAAGGGACAGGAGGAACCGGCGCAGTTGATTCTGGGGGTACTTGGTCAAAACCACATGATCTGCCAGTAAGACACCGCTACCGGTCTGAACGGCCCATTTCTTGGAGCCCAGCACCGGGGCGGGCAGCAGTTGCGAATGACCGACCACGCAGACATTCTCGGCGATCGTGCTGTGCCGGATGTCCAGCGAATGGCTGGTCGCATAGCCGCGCAGGAGCCGGAGCAATTCGGTTCGCTCTGACAGGGAAACCGAATCTGTCATGACCGTCCGGGACAACTGGCCCGTGTCAACTGACTCCACGCACTCAACAACGATGGATTCGATGCCCCGTCGGCTGAGCTCACTGGCGACAGCCAACCCGGGGAGTCCCGACCCGATGACCACTGTGGTGGTGAGCTCCGCACCGCCGTGCGCGTCTGAGCGCGTGGCCACGAGTCCGGGCAACGGCAAAATCACAGGTTAAACCTCCGGGGTAAGGAGTAATTCCGCACGGCCCAGCGCCTCTTCCGGGCCGTGCGGAAACTTGGCTGCGAACGGGTCAACCAAGCTCACCTCGTTACCCTTCCAAACCAACTGCGGATCGAACAAGTAACGATTTCTCAGAAGCCTATATAACTTTGCCCACGGTGAATAGTCCTGTGCGGGAGAGTAGGCTTTGAAATAGTTCGACGGCGCCTTCCGATCGCCGACCGGACGCAGGAATTTGCGATCGTAGAGAGGAGTGGACATGGAAAAGGCACAGTCCGAGAATGGCGTTAGCAGTCTCTACGGCAGCGGGGTAGTGGTCGGCGTCGACGGCTCCGACCAGAGTCAATGCGCCCTCGTCTGGGCGGCCCACGAGGCGGCCCGCAGGGGCACCCGTCTGAGCATTGTTACCGCCTACACGGTTCCGGTTTTCGCCGCATCCAGCATGGACGCCGGCTATGCCACGATCGACGACGCCGTCATCCGCGAGGGTGCCCAAGCGGTCCTGAATCAGGCCGTCGCTCGAGTCGGAGGACTTCACGTCGAGATCGACCCGCGAGTCGAATCCGGCGATGCAGCTGGTGTTCTACTCGAACTGTCGGAGGAAGCCGAACTGATTGTTGTGGGATCCCGCGGCAGGGGAGGATTCGTTGGGCGCCTTCTGGGTTCGGTCAGCAGCGCGGTGCCTGCCCACGCCAAATGTCCGACAGTAGTGATTCCGCTCTGCGCTGCACGCCGTTTCGGCGACTCGGGAGTCGAACCACCCAAGACGAAAGGGGAACCCGGCGTCACGGCGGCTGAAGTGGAGCACGTAGTGGTGGTCGGAGTTGACGGCTCGGAGCAGGCCCGGATGGCTTCGCTCGCTGCCGCGGAGCAGGCCGCCTCGCGGGGAATGCCGCTGCGCGTGGTCTGCTCATTGCCCCCCTTTACCGGATCGCTGGCCTGGGTTCCCGCGCCGTTGGACCGTGAAGCACTCCACGTCGACATCCGCATCTCCTTGAACGCGGGGAAGGCTTGGCTGCAAAGCCATTTCCCGGGTCTGGAGATCTCAGTCGAGCTACTCGATGGCCCACCGGTTGAGGTGCTGATTGAGAACTCGCGCACGTCGGAGCTGTTGGTGGTGGGGACGCGAGGACGGGGCGGGTTTGCAGGAATGCTGCTGGGCTCAACGAGCCAGGGTGTGCTTCATCACGCCAAGGGGCCGGTGCTCGTGGTTCCGGACAGCAACGATCCGCGGCTGCTTGATCGCGAGAACTTCGGACCGATGGTTGCCCCGACGAGCTAGTCCAGGGCAGCCGGATCCCTGCGGGTAGACCTGAGGTAGATTGTCGGTCCGGGCCGCGAGGCCCGGAGCCGTTGGGTCAGAACCTGGCGACCATCGGGTACAGGTTAGGCATTCCACCCATGTGCGCCAAGTCGGTGACCAGGATGCCCTGCGACTCGTTGAGCGCGTTGACCACCTTGTTGTTGCCGAGGTAAATACCGACGTGGTAGAAATTCCCGGGCGAACCCCAGAACACCAGATCACCGGGCTGTGCCTGGGCGAGCGGGACGTGATTGGAGCTTGCTGCGTACTGGGCGGTGGCCACCCGCGGTAGGGAGATGCCGGCTGAAGCGAAGGCCTGCTGGACCAGCCCTGAGCAGTCGAAGCCTCGCGGGCCGGATCCACCCCCCTGGTAAAAGTTTGGCGAGCCGGTCTTCGACATGGCGAAGCTGATTGCTGCTGAGACCGAGCCACCGTTCGAGGGAGGCGGTGCAGGAGCTGGTGCCGGAGTGGGTGCAGGGGGCACAGGCGCCGGAGCTGGAGTAGGAGCCGGTGCAGGGGGCGCAGGAGCGGGGGCCGGAGCGGGTGCCGGGGGCGCAGGTGCCGGTGCCGGTGCCGGGAGGCGAGGCGAGGGTGCGCTGGGCGGCTCCGGTACGGGGGCCGGAGTGGTCGGCGCGGGCGCCGGTGCCGGAGTGGTGGGCGCGGGCGCCGGCGCCGGTGGCGCTACGGGCCGGTCAACCGCTGATGCGCTTGGCGCTGGGGCTGATGCCTCGGCAGCGGGGGCTGGCGGAAGGATGGTGGCGGGCATGGACTGCTGCACACCAACCGGAGTGTCGTTGGACCGTTGCGCTGCGGCGGCCTTCGCGACGCGCTCAGATTCGGCGATGATCTTGGCGAGCTCCAGCTCGCGCTGCTGGGCCTCCAGCCCGGAGATGCGTTGCTCTTCAAGCGCCGCGGTGGTGTTGCGGAGGGACGCGAGCTGGTCAACCAAGATGGAGCGCTCGGCCTGCCGGTCCTCGACCTGACGTGCTGCCGCATCGGTGGCCCGCTGATTGTCTTCGCCAGCCAGTTGGGCTATCTCGGCTGCGTCTGCCGCCGCCTGCCGGGCTGCCGCAGCGTCTAGGCGAAGCGCTTCCCAGGTCTTGGCTGCGGTTTGGGCGTTGGTAAAAGTGGTCGCGCGGTTTGCTGACAGTCCATACACCGTGGAAGCCCGCGCCATGATTTCATCGGGGTTCTCGCCACTGAGGAGCATGGTCATGCCGGGAGTGACCCCGCCCGAGCGGTACAGGTCGCCAGCCAGCTGCCCCACTTGGACTGACGCGGCGTCGTGGGTCAATGCTGCCGCCTCGGCGAGCGCCGTGGTGGCAACAGCGGTCGCGCGTCGTTCCTCGAGGACAGCGAGAGCGTCGATATACGCACCCTGGGACTGCATCGCGGTCGTTTGGGCATCCTGAAGGTTTGATGTTGCTGTTGCGAGGATTCCCTCAATCTCACTGACCAGGGCGGCCTTCGCCGTCGTACTGTCCAACGCGCCGGCGATCTCTGCCGGGGTGGGGATCACTGCTGCGGGGGTAACGTCCGTGGTGGGCGCCGCGACCGACGGGGTGAGGCCGACGCCGCTGAGCAGGACAGCCGCGGCAAGGACGCCGACGGCTTTCAAGGAGGGCATGCGCCGCTTTCCTGATGACTGCACTATTCCCCAAATCCTCGCGCGACGTATTACACAACAGTCACGACAATAAGGGGATGTATGTCACTTTAGCAACACTGGTCACACAAGTACCATAAACAACATTGGTGTCATTTGGTCGTGTTGTGGTGCGGCGTGTCGCGTTCTGCCCGTTAGATCAGGCGTGTTGGCGGCTCTCGTGGATTGCGTGCTCGGCTGGCTCAAGCTGAAACGTGCAGTGTTGGGTATCGAAGTGGTCACGGAGGCAGTGGGTTAGCCGGTCCAGCACCTGATCCACCCCCTCGGCATTGAGTGTTGCGCCGTCCACCACAACATGCGCCGAGAACACCGGTACCCCGGAGGTGATGGTCCAGGCGTGAATGTCGTGAACGCCCACCACGCCGCGAACCCCAAGAATATGGCTGCGAATCATCTCGGAGTCAACACCCTTGGGGGCCGACTCAAGCAGCACGTTGATCACGTCCCGCAGGAGACTCCAGGCCCGCGGCAGGATCATCAGGGCGATAGCTATCGACGCGAGGGCATCGGCGGGGAGGTAGCCGGTCGTCGCAATAACGACGGCGGCGATGATGACGGCCACTGAGCCCAGCAGGTCGCCCAGCACCTCCAGGTAGGCGCCGCGGAGGTTGAGGCTTTCCGCTTGTCCCCGCCGGAGGATAAGCAAGCAGGCGAGGTTGGCTCCCGCTCCAACCAGCGCCGTGACAATCATGACGTCGGAGCGGATGTCAGGGCTCGTGTTGAAGCGGCGCAGCGCTTCGATCAGGATCACGACAGCGATGACCGCCAGGATGATGGCATTTGCCAGAGCAGCGAGGACTTCGGCCCGCTGATATCCGTAGGTACTCCGCCGGGTTGCGGGGCGGGTGGCTATCCAGGAGGCAAAGAGGGCAATGGTGACCCCCGCCGCGTCGGAGAGCATGTGGCCAGCATCGGCGAGGAGTGCAAGGGACCCGGACCAGATGGCTCCCACCACCTGCACAAGGACAACTGCCAGGGTGATGATGACGACGACGATCAGCTGTCGGCGATGCCTCCCGGTAGCCGTCCCCTGGGGTAATCCGTGATCGTGCGCGTGCATAAGGTCAAGTATCCGCTGTTGGGGCCCGCGGATGCGAGTTGGACCTTATCCCCAGCCCAGCTCGTGCAGCCGCGCGTCGTCAATCCCAAAGTGATGCGCCACCTCATGAATGACGGTGATGAGGATTTCCTCGATGAGTTCCTCCCGGGTCTCGCAGTGACGGAGGAGAGGCTGGCGGAAGATGCTGATGCTGTCCGGCAGGGAACCCGCCTCCCACCAGGAATCGCGTTCGGTGAGGGGGGTGCCCTCGTAGAGTCCAAGCAGTTCAGTATCGGCGTCCTCGCCGGGGCCTGGCTCGTATTCCTCGCGGACGAAGATCGCTACGTTGCTCATCATGCGCACGAGGTTCTCGGGAATCTGGTCGATTGCGTTATCCACTGCAGACTCGAAGTCTTCGAGGGTCATTTCGATGGGCACATAGTCGACTGTACCGGTGGGTTGGGTCGACCCTGGGCCGAGTTCCGTTTTGTGGAATCGCGACGCAGGCCCTATAGTTTTATAGGTCCACAGCAGGGGAAAATTGTTTGCCCAATGTGGTCCTGGCCCCCATCGTCTAGCGGCCTAGGACACCGCCCTTTCACGGCGGCGGCACGGGTTCGAATCCCGTTGGGGGTACGCAAGAGTAGATCAATTCGAAGCTTTTCGAGGCGGTCAGAAAGCGGCAGAGATGCTGGTAGGCTAAAACTCTTGCGAAAAAGCAAGGCCCTGTAGCGCAGTTGGTTAGCGCGCCGCCCTGTCACGGCGGAGGTCGCGGGTTCAAGTCCCGTCAGGGTCGCTCAGGTTTCCCAGTCTCGGCTGGTCGACCGCGGTGACTGTCGTAGGATAGTTGCACGGCTCTGTAGCTCAGTTGGTAGAGCGTTCGACTGAAAATCGAAAGGTCACCGGATCGACGCCGGTCGGAGCCACCAGCATTTAGCCCCTAGATTGCAGGAATTTACCGCAATCTGGGGGCTTCGCTATTTAAAGCGTTCTGCCCTTCTGTCCACATTTTGCCCACATTCGCAGATATAGCACCGTGATTCAGCATGACCGCGACTGCATCCAAATCGTCGTCGAAGAGATCGGCGTACACATCCAAAGTCATCGCAGCGGACTTATGTCCGAGCATCCGCTGAACAGCTTTCACGGTCGCCCCAGCACTAACGGCAAGTGAAGCCGCAGTGTGGCGCAAGTCGCGAGGGCTGATCTTCGGGAAATCGGGGTCCGACTTCACGCGGCTCGTCACCGCCGCGTCGAAGTGTTACCGCCTGAAGTTTGCGCCGCGCAAAACTGACGCTTTCGGAGGAAGTGAAGACCAGGTCTTCCCTCTTCTTGTTCTCGCAGCGTTTCGCCAGGATCTCGCTGAGGAACTCAGGGAACGGTACTGAACGACCTTTATGGTTCTTCGGTGTACTCCGGACAATAGTCCCTCGTGGTTCTGAGACTGTCTCGACGACAGCGACGCGCTGCCGCAACATGTCTAGGCGCCCTACCTTCAGGCCGGCCATCTCACCCCACCGCACCCGGTATACGCGAAAAACAGCACCACATCGCCGTAGTCTCCCTGCCACGACTTAGCCTGTGGATAATCCATACATAGGGGATTACACGTCCCCGCAACATGTAAAAAAACCCCCGATTCTTTACATGTTTATCCCCTGTTGATAGATTTTTACATGTCCATCTGGAGCGCTGATGCGCCGCATAACGATCTGCCACCACTTCCGCCCGCACCGGACATAGAGACAAAGGCGATCCTCAAACTGACCATCGAAGCCCGGGCAGCCCTTGCGGCCTTGAATCAGGCGACGAGGTCAATGACCAATCCTTCAGTGCTCATCAATGCGATTCCGCTGCTAGAGGCACAGGCAAGCTCAGAAGTAGAGAACATCGTCACTACTACCGACGAACTCTTCCTACATGCTCAAGATGGAACCGCCGCGACTTCGGCAACCAGAGAAGCTCTGCGGTACAGGACTGCCTTATTTGAGGGCTTCACGATGGTTCAGAAACGAGGTGTTGTCACTACCACTACTGCGAAAGAAGTGTGCTCGATTATCAAGAAGCACACTATGGACGTTCGCAGCACCTCTGCGACCTACATTGGAAACCCAAAGACTCAGGTTGCTATATATACCCCACCTGAAGGCTATGACCTCATCAACGCGAAGTTGAGCGACTGGGAATTCTTCGTCAATGCCAGCAAGGGCTTTGATCCGTTGGTCAGGATGGCAATCGCGCACTATCAGTTCGAGGCCATCCACCCCTTCGAAGACGGTAACGGTCGAACCGGCCGTGTTCTCAACGTGTTGATGCTAGTTGCGGCTGGTCTTCTCGACTCTCCGGTCCTCTACCTATCCCGATTCATCAGCATGAACAAAAATGACTACTACCAGCGGCTTCTTGGCGTGACCGCTAGTAACGAATGGATCCCCTGGGTTTCCTACATGCTTGAGTCTGTTCACCAAACCTCACTATCCACACTGAAAAAGATAGACGCAATCACGGATCTGCACACCACTATGAAGAGCGAGATAGGGGAATCCATCTCGGGTGGCGGGCACGTGGGCCTGCTGGATGTCCTATTCGAGCAGCCCTACTGCCGGATCTCTAACGTGATGGAGCAGTGTCATGTATCGCGCCCAACTGCGACGAACTGGCTTAACACTCTGACCGCAAAGGGTGTTCTGCGGGACTTCAGGACAGGCCGGGAAAGAATATTCATAAACACTAGGTTCATGGATCTACTTATAAAGGAGGAGGACATTGCTGAAAGCAACCAAGACCCTCTCTTCTAACCCATCACAGGAGATCGTTCTGCCCACGCTTCGCGGTAAACGACGTGATGCAGCGTGATGCTGAATGAACTGAAACTCCCGTAAATCTGATGATCTTGGATTAGACAACAAAAACCCCGCAGTCCCCAGTCGTTATACGGGGGCTGCGGGGTTTTTCGTTGCTGACTCTGAGATCAGCTATTTTCCGGAGCAACGACGCTGTCTTCGTCTTCTTCAAGGGCTGGAGCATCTTTGAGCCCCTCGGGGCTTGCATTGATGTCCTCCACCGGAGACTCGGTGCGCGATGAGCCCTCCTCGCTGGACGTGCCCGAAGCTTTCTTCTGCGCGCCTGCAGATTCGCCCTCGACGTCCTCGCGGTTGGTGGCTTTGGAATCTTCATTGCTCATGGTGCCGTACCCGTCTACTGGTCGATGTGCTCGAATATCAGGCGTCAGGGAGTGTGCCAACGCCAACGCCAACGCCTGCTCCTAGACGGTGTCGGGGCGGGTAGCGTCGTCCTGATTCTGGAACGGCGTGTCCTCGACCTTGGCGGGGTTGCCGCCGCTGGGGCCGGTGGTTGCGCCCTTGACGTCGTGCGTCTTGTCGCTGCGGTGGAGTGCACCGGTGACCGACTCCTTGGTCTTCTTGACGGCGTCGCCAGCCTGTTCCTGTACCTCGGGTATCTTGTGCTTCAAGGTGGAAGCGGTGTCGGCGACGGTCTCCTGGACCTTCGGGTTATTCCACAGTTCGTCTGCTTTGGTCTTGAGCTTGTCGTAGCTCTCCCTGCCGGCACGCGAGCCGAGCACATAGCCGGCGGCCATGCCTGCTGCGAATACAAGTTTGTTCTTCATGATGGTGCTCCTGTCTGATCGTCCAAGGGTTCCCATGGAAGGAACTGCTGGGTCGAATCTATCCGACACGTCCCGCAATCTCATAAGTAACCTTAGTTTATATTTGGGTCGGCTGACAGAGGCTGCGTCAATTCGTCCTCACCGACGGCCGGCATTTAGCGCCAGCTGTAACTCGAACCGGACCTGCGGGTTCTCAAGGTCGTCACCGAATACCTCCCGGAGCTGGGCCAGCCGATAGCCCACCGTCTGGGGGTGAATCTGCAGCTCAGCGGCGATGGGGGCGCGCTGCCCCCAGTGCTTGAGCCAGGACAGCAAAGTCTGCACCAGCCGCTCCCGTTGGGCGGGACGCATTTCGTCCAACGGCGCCAGCCGCCGTTGGGCCAGCTCGGTGATCGCTGTCGGTTCGGCGCTGAGAATCACCTCGGCTAGATGTTCGTCAGCCCAGACTGGCGGGTCCGCCGCCCCCTCGCGCGTCGGGAACACAGTGGCGGCCAGGACCGCCAGGCGCAGCGAATCGGGGACTCGCTCCCAACCGCAGGCCGGGCCGACGGCCGCTGACCGCCCCTCCAACGCCGCCGACAGCTGCCGACGCGCCAGCGGGGTATCTCGCGTGGGAATCAGAACAACCGCATCAGTCTCCCGCTCGACCAGGAGGGAACCAGGATCGAGCTGACGGCGCAGCCCGGCGGCCCGGTCGAGGGGCAGCGTGACCACCGTCAGCCGCGCGGGCAACGCCCAGTCAGCCATCGACGCCGCCTGCCGCAGCGCCGCCTCATCGGCTTGCCCCAGCAGCAGCAGTTCCAGCAGTTCGGTCCGCCGTCGGTCAACAGCTCCAGCACGCTCGGACTGCTCATACGCATAAGCCTCTGCGCTCACGGCAGATAACTCATCGATGTACGCGAGGATTGATTCACCCAGATTCACCACCACGTCAAGACCCAGATCCTGCTTCATCGAGATCCGCGACATCTCACGGAAGGTCACCCGCGCACCCATCCGGTAGGCGCTCAGCAGCGCATCCATGCTGCGCCCCTGCCGGAACTCGCCACTGCCGAGCCCGGCCACCAACTGTCTGCTCTCCTCGGACAGGGCGGGCAACCTGGTACCGGGTAGCTGCAGGAAGCGTTCAAGCGCGACGGCGACGCCTCGCCGTAGACCTCTACCAAACCTGCCCTCAATGGGGCGGGCGTAGGTCGGAACCAGTTGTGGCACCGCTTCAATGATTGCCTCGACCACCCCGGGCATCATCGGCCGCAGCAGGGCGCTGATCTCCTCCGGAAGGGCCAGCCAGGGCGGTTCCAACGCATTACTCGCGGCGGCAGGCGGTGTGGAACTCATGGAATGCCTCGAGAATTGTTTCGACGGGATAGTTTACTCAACTCAATCGTATGTCCTGCTAGAAGAACTGGCGTCAGGAATATTCTAGAATAGGAGCATGATTCGGCTCCGTCGGTTGGCCCGCGCCGCATCCGTCCTCACCACTCCTCTCACCGCAGAAGATATTCTTGGTCTCTTCAACCCGGTGTACTCGAGTCGTCAGCTGCGCGGTGTGGTTACTAAAGTGGTGTCCGAAACTCCTGACTCGGTCACTATCCATTTCCATCCCGGACGGGGGTGGACGGCGCATCAGGCTGGCCAATGGGCGCGGATCGGTGTGGAACTGAACGGTGTCCGCCACTGGCGTTCCTACTCGCTAAGCGCCGCCGCCGGGGCGGACCCGGCCATCACCGTCACGGATGCCGGAGCGGTTTCCGGGGTGTTGGTGCGCAGCACCAAACCGGGCGATGTCCTCTTCCTGGCACCCCCACAGGGCGAGTTCGTGCTCCCCGAGCATCCCCGCCCCCTGTTGATGCTTACGGCTGGCAGTGGGATCACCCCGGTGATGTCCATGGTCCGCACCCTGGTTCCGCGCCGCCCCGATGCCGACGTCGTCCTGATCCACTCGGCCCGGACCCCCAGCGACAGCCTGTTCCGTGAAGAGCTGAACGAACTGGCCGACCAGTTTTCGAACCTTCGAGTCACCCACCTGTTCACCGGCGAACGAGGCAGGCTGGACTTCGGCTCCGACGCCGACCTCGGCGAGCTGTGCCCGGACTGGCGGGACCGGGCGGCGTACGCTTGCGGCCCCGAAGGATTCCTTGACGAGGCCGAGGCGCTCTGGGCGGCCCAGCCCGCGTTGGCGGCGGGCGAGGCGGCCACGGAGCGGAACACCCTTACCATCGAACGGTTCAGTACCAACCTCGCCGGCGGCGAGGGGCACGACGGCGGACTGGTCCAGTTTGAGGCGTCCGACCGCGAGGTCGAGGCCGACGGCGATACACCACTGCTCGACGTCGGCGAAGACGCCGGCGTGCTGATGCCCAGCGGATGCCGGATGGGTATTTGCCATAGTTGTCTCACCCCGTTGCGTGCCGGCCAGGTACGTGATCTTCGCACGGGGGAAGTTCATGGGGAACCTGGCCAACTAATTCAGACGTGCGTTTCGGCAGCCGCCGGACCCGTCAATCTGGACCTTTAAGGAGCACCACCGTATGACGACACTGACTGAACGCACCGAAACCAAGCCCGCAGTTACCCGTCCCGGGGCGCTCGCCGCTACTGGGCACCCGTTGGTGCGGCCACCGGCCGCGGCTCATCTTTCCGACGAGCAGGTCGCGGAGCTGGGCCGGGAGCTCGATGCGGTTCGCGACGAGGTGCTGGCCAAGCGCGGAGCCACTGACGCGGCGTACATCCGACGGGTCATCAAGGTGCAGCGTGGATTGGAAATCGCCGGCCGTGCCTCGCTTCTGGTGGGACGCAACAAGGCCGCCTGGGTGGCCGGCACGGCAATGCTCAGCGTCGCAAAAATCCTTGAGAACATGGAGATTGGCCACAACGTCCTGCACGGGCAGTGGGACTGGATGCGGGATCCCGACATCCACTCCACCACGTGGGAGTGGGACTTCGTCACCCCTGCCAGGTCGTGGCAGCACACCCACAATGACCTTCACCATCGCTGGACCAACGTGGTCGGCAAGGACCGCGACGTCGGCTACAACCTCCTGCGGATGGACGCGGATCAGCCGTGGACCCCCTTCAACCTGGGCAACCCGCTGTACAACGCCATCCTGGCCCCGGTCTTTGAATGGGGAATCGCGCTCTACGACCTGGAGATCCCCGAGTACCAGGAGGGTTTGAAGTCCAAGGAGGATATGTCACGGGACCTCAAGGCGGTTGGCGTCAAGGCAGTGAAGCAATTCACCAAGGATTACGCTGCCACACCGGCCGTCGCCATGCTGACCGGGTCAGGGAAGCAGGCCCTGTACGGGACCCTCGCCGCCAACGCGATCCGCAACGTCTGGGCGCACGCGGTCATCTTTTGTGGACACTTCCCCGAGGGTACTGACACGTTCACCGAGGAGATGGTTGAAGGTGAGACCCGCGGTGACTGGTACGTCCGCCAGATGATTGGTTCAGCCAACATCTCCGGCTCGAAATTCATGCACCTGATGACCGGCAACCTGTCGCACCAGGTCGAACACCACTGCTTCCCCGATCTGCCATCGAACCGGTATGCCGAAGTGGCAGTGAAGGTCAGGGAAATCTGCAACCGTTACGGCCTGCCGTACACCACCGGTCCGCTTCCCAAGCAGGTGGCCTCCACCTGGGCGAAGGTCTTCAAGCTCGCGCTTCCCGACACCGGCCGGTTCTCACTGCGGAAGAAGACGACCGCCTAATCGGGCATCGAGCACCCGCAAGAAAAAGCGCCCCGGTCAAGGAGAAGACCGGGGCGCTCACGCGTTAAGTAACGTGTCAGTGGGAAGCCAGCCGGATCAGGAGTTCTTTGGGTGTTGAGATCGCGTGTCGCAGCAGGTGCCGGGTGTGCACTGGCATTGTCACTCTCCGGCTGCGGAGCCGCCGTCCCGGAGACAGCTGGCACTGCGATCGAACTCCCCGAGATCATTGCGGAGACCCCCACCGCTGAAGCCGCCGATCCGTCCCCGGACGCGCTTCCGAGCTCCGCGGGAGGGGACGCGTCCTCCTTGTCGCCGTCGGATGTCAGCGAAACGGAGGACGCCAATACCAGCACCAAGGACTGCGTCATCGTGGCCGCCGGGGTGTCATCAATCCTCCTGGCCCCGCTGAGCTTCATGGGGGGCTCCGACGACGAAACTGTTGAACGTCTCCACGACCAGATCGACGACGTGCAAGCCATGGTCCCGAAGGCGCTCGCCAGCGACTTCGATCGGCTGCAGGATGTCGTTACGGCCAGCACCGAGGATGGGGGAAGCTTCGACGAAAGCGCTTTCCGGGAGGCCGTCGAACCGATCGAGGACTGGCTCCAGCAGCACTGCAACAAGTCCCTTAGGTAGTTGCCGCCGACTGCCCGTTAGCGACCGCCCCTTCCTGAGCGGGTAACCGTTAGGCTGAACACAACGAAAGGGGTGCTCTGCAGATGGATGAGAACCGGATACCACCGCCCAGCCACCGACCGATTGATCATTCACCGGAAACTGCCCCGGAGCAACTTCCGGGAGGATCGCAGGCCATCACCCGGGACGCTGACGCGGCCGGCGGGAGAACCACTATTGCAGATCCGGCCGTGGCCAAGGTCGCGGCCATTGCGGCGCGGAAGGTGCCAGGGGTTTACAGCCTTGGGGCCGGGGCCGGGCGCGCGCTCGGCGCCATCCGGGACGCCGTCGGGGGCAGTGACCTGAGTCAGGGCGTGCAGGTCGAGGTAGGGGAAACCCAGGTGGCGGTGGACGTCGTCCTCGTGGCCGAGTACGGCCACCCTCTCACCGGCGTCGCCGACCAGGTCCGTGCGGCCGTCTATCAAGGGGTCCAGGATCTTGTCGGGCTGCAGGTGATCGAGGTGAACGTCGAAATCACCGATGTTCACGTGCCCGGCCTCAATGACCCCAAGAATCCCGACAAATCCCGTTCCGCAGCAAGTTAGGCAACCACAATGACCCCCACAATAGTCGGAATAGCGCTGGGCGTCGTCCTGGCATTCACTGCACTGACCTTCGGTTTCTGGGGCTTCCTCCTCATGGCACTGTTTATTGCAATGGGGGCCCTGCTGGGCAGGGTCGCCGAGGGTAAACTGGACCTGGGCAGCGTCCGTGACGCCCTTGCCGGTCGACGCTCGTCCTCGTGAGCGCCGGACCTCCGGGGCTGGCCGGGCACAACCGGATCAGCACGCAAGCCCTGACCAGTACGGCGCGGGCGGTCGCTGCCGACGTCTTCGACATTCCGGCGCAGCAGATCCGGGCGAGCTGGTCCGATGATCAGGGTTTACTGGCCCTGCGACTTGCCGTACCCATTGCCGTCCCATCCCTGACCCGCATCGTCAGGGATCCGTCGCTGGTCAGCGGGGCCGGCGGATCGATCTGGGACCGCGCCCACGCGGCAAAAGGAGTCATCCTCCAACGGGTGGCACAACTGAGCGGTTCGCAACTCAGCCGCGTCGATATCAGAATCACCGGGATCAAGCTGGCCGAGAGTGGGCGCGTCAGGTGAACGACCGGATCACTCAACTGACCCGGAAAGTGGTGCGCCGCGAACTGCATTCCTCACGGGCACTACCTTCGGTCGCCGCCGCCGTCCTGATCTCCCTCGTCTGCCTGTACGTCATGTTTGAGGCCGCATTGAAGGCCACCGGCCAGGACGCCTGGCTGGCCAGCCCGGGGCAGGCGGGGGACTGGCTGGGAACCCTGCCCGGCACCATCCAACCGGCGCTTCTGGGGTCGGCGGGGCTGCTGGTCTTCCTCGTCGGCCTGCTCTTTTTCCTCAACGCGGTGCTCCCAGGGCGTCGAGCCCGGCACTCAATCCCCAACCCGCGCACCGCAATCATCGTCGACGCCGAGGTGCTCGCCTCCGCTCTGGCCCGCCGCGCACGGATCGCTGCCGGGGTAACCCCTGACCAGGTAATGGTGACGGTGGGCCGCCGGGCCGTCGAAGTGCAGGTGCGCCCGACGTCGGGCATGCCCGTCGACGTCGGAAGTATCCAGGACGTTGTCGAGGACGAACTGCGGCTGACTTCGGTGGACCCGGTGCCCGCTGTGCGGGTGGCTGTTGCGCCGTCGGGAGTGATCGGCCAGTGAACCAGACTCCACGCGTACTCAACCGATTGCTGTTGGGGCTGTTCGGTGCGGTGTTGATGGCGGTCGGCGCCGCCGTTGCACTATTGGCGGTTCCCGCCGTGGCTACCTGGTGGCAATCCGCTGCCGCCGGGCTCAGACGGTCGATCAGTGACGTACTCGAACGGACCACCCTCGCCGGCCAGCAGGACAGCTGGCTGTGGATCGTCGTGGGGACGGTGATGCTGCTGGTGGTGATCCTGATGGTCGCCTGGGTGGCGGCGCAGGGCCGCGGGCGTTCCGGAACGCTGGCGCAGGAGACCACCGTGGAGGTTTCCGACGACGACGCCGGGCGGGTCACGATCAACGGCGCGGTGGCCGAGCAGGCTTTGAAGGCCGCTTTGCAGGAACGCGGTGACCTGGCGAACGCGGCGGTCACTACCTACGAATTCGACGGTGAACCGGCCCTGAGGATCAGGGTGTTTCCACGGCCGGGGGTATCGCCGCATGAGCTGGCCACCGAGGTCACCGACCTGGTCGAAGCCCTTGACCTGCTGGTTGGACGCCGGACGCCGGTGCTAATCTGTATCAGCTCCGGCGCCCGCACCCGCTTCACCCGGACGGAACGGGTGCGCTGAGGTCAGGAGTCGGCGGGTACCAGCCACACCGACGCATTCGTGGTGAGGCGGCCGCCGTCGACGGCTGCCTCGCTACTGGCCAGAATGATCCGGTGATCGTGGGGCAGGTCGATCGTACTGGCACCCATGTTGGCCAGCAGCAGCACTGCGCCGTTGCGGTAGGAGAGGACCCCTTCCTGTGGGCTGTTCAAGGGCGTCCATTCAAGGAGCCCGCGGCCCAGTGCGTGGCTGTGACGCAAACCCAGTGCGCTGCGGTACAGCTCATAGGTTGAACCAGCCACGTCCACCTGGACGTCGGCCGCGTAGCCTGCGAAGCTCGACGGCTGCGGTAGCCAGGGGGCCGCGCCAGGCGCGCTCACGGCGTCGTACATCCCGAACCCGAACCCCGGCGCTTCCGCGACCCAGGGCAGGGGAACCCGACAGCCATCGCGGCCGATCTCGGTGCCGCTGGTGCGGGCGAAGGTGGGATCTTCGCGGACGCCGTCGGGGAGGGTGGTGTGCTCGGGCAGGCCCAGTTCGTCTCCCTGATACAGGTAGGCGGATCCCGGTAGTGCCAGCATGACCAAGGCGGCCGCCCGGCCGCGGGCGAGGCCCAGCGTCTCATCCGGCTGCTCATGGGCGGAGCCCAGCCCCTTGGGGAACTGGGTGGGGTCCTGCAGACCAAACCGGCTGGTGTGGCGGACCGTGTCGTGGTTGGACAACACCCAGGTGCTCGGCGCGCCCACCTTCCCGGCCTCAGCCAGGGACTCGGTGATGCTCTCGGTTAGCTGGGCGGCGTCCCAGCCGGCGAGCAGGAAATCAAAGTTGAACGCCTGCTGCATTTCGTCGTGCCGGACGTAGCGGAACAACCGTTCGGCCGGTTCAACCCAGGCTTCCGCAACCAGCATACGATCGCCGTCGTACTGGGCCAGTACCTTGTTCCACTCCCGGTAAATGTCATGCACCCCAGGCTGGTCGAAGTAAGGCGGGGTCAGATCGCGGTCGGCCGCTTCCGGTTCGTCGGATTCTGCGGCCCGGCCCGAGCCACTGCCGTCGATCATGCTCGCCTGTTCGGCCCAGTCGGGGAGTCCCTCGGCCTTGACCATCCCGTGCGCCACGTCGATGCGGAAGCCATCCACGCCGCGGTCCAGCCAGAACCGCAGCACCGAGACCATCTCTGCACGCACCTCGGGGTTATCCCAGTTCAGGTCAGGCTGCTTTGTGTCGAAGAGGTGCAGATACCACTGCCCGTCCTCCAGCCGGGTCCAGGCGTTGCCGCCGAAGATGGACTGCCAGTTGTTCGGCGGCAGTTCGCCGTGGGCGCCCAAGCCGTCCCGGAAGATGTAACGTTCGCGTTCCGGCGATCCGGGCGCCGCTGCGGCGGCGGCCTTGAACCAGTCGTGCTCATCCGAGGTGTGGTTCGGCACCAGGTCAACGATTACCTTCATGTCTGACGCATGGGCCTCGGCGAGCATCGAATCGAAATCGGCCAGCGTGCCGAACAGGGGGTCGACGTCGCGGTAATCGGCGACGTCGTACCCGGCGTCCGCCTGCGGGGATACGTAGAAGGGTGACAGCCAGATGGCATCGACCCCCAGTTGCCGCAAATAGGGGAGCCGGCTCCTGACGCCCGGCAGGTCGCCCATGCCATCGGAGTTGCCGTCAGCAAAGGAGCGCGGATAGATCTGGTAGATCACCGCGTCCGCCCACCAGGGGGTGGAGACCGGAGCGCCGGTCGAGTGGCTGACAGCGGGTGCCGAGGCGGTCATGTACTCTCCTTGGAGAAATTGGGTGCGAGCGTCGGGAAATCGAGATAGTGAAGCGGACGTCACGATTTGGTATCAAACGGTGTATGGGCTGACAAAAGTATTGTCGTGAGGTACGTAAGCGCTTACATTCATTTTACCAAACGCTGAGGCGGGGCGCCTTCTGTGAGCTGCCACCGCCAGACAAAGGAGTCTTTTCATGGCGATATTTCGCACCAAGAAAGCGCTACTGCCCATCGCGGCACTGAGCGTACTGACATTGGGCCTCTCCGCTTGCGGCAGCGGGTCCGACGGCGGTGGGGACGGCGGTGGCGACGAGCCTGCTGCCGATTGCGCGGCGTACGAGACCTACGGCAATTTTGATGGCGCTGAAGTCAGCGTCTACGCCACCATCGTGGACACTGAGGCGGAACTGCTGGAGAACTCCTGGGCCGATTTCTCCGAGTGCACAGGCGTTGAAGTGGTGTACGAGGGCTCGAAGGAGTTCGAGACGCAGATCGGCGTCCGCTCTCAGGCAGGCAACCCACCAGACATCGCGATCTTCCCGCAGCCCGGTCTACTGGCTGCCGAGGTCGCAGGCGGGAACGTCCTACCCGCGCCCGCCGAGGTCGAGGCGCTAGTTGACGAGAATTGGTCCGAGGACTGGAAGGGCTACGGCACTGTAGAGGACGTCTTCTATGGTGCGCCAATGCTCGCCAACATCAAGGGTTACGTCTGGTACGACCCGTCAGTCTTCACGGACATGGGTTGGGAGATACCTGAGACCCTTGACGAGATGATGACACTTACCGAGGACATCGCGGCCGACGGCACCATGAAGCCGTGGTGTGCTGGTTTTGAGTCCGGCGAAGCCACTGGCTGGCCCGGGACGGACTGGGTTGAGGACTACGTCCTGCGACAGGCAGGTCCGGAGGTTTACGACCAGTGGGTGAGCCATGAGATCCCGTTCAATGATCCGGCGATCGTCGAGGCTTTCGATTCGGTGGGCGCCATCCTCAAGAACGAGGAATACGTCAACGGCGGAATTGGGGATGTGCGATCGATTCTCTCCACCCCGTTCGCTGATGGAGGGCAGCCAGTTCTCGACGGTACTTGCGCTATGCACCACCAGGCATCGTTCCAGGCTGCCAACTGGCCTGAAGATACGGTGGTAGCTGAAGACGGCGACGTGTGGGCGTTCATGACACCGGGTGTTGAAGCTGGTGGCGGGGCAATCACCGGTGGTGGCGAAATCATCGCTGCCTATGCCGACCGCGAAGAGGTTGTCGCTTTCCAGTCGTTCATGGCCAGCGGCGAATTCGCCAACGCCAGGGTGTCCCAGGGTAGTGGAATCAGCGCCAACCTTGCACTTGACCCATCGGTGGCAACGTCCGATCTGGACCGCCAGTCCATCGAGTTGCTGCAGAGCGAAGACACAGTCTTCCGCTTCGACGCATCCGACCTGATGCCGGGCGCTGTGGGCGCCAACTCCTTCTGGAGCGGCATCGTGGAGTGGATCAACGGCTCGGAGACCGAGGAGGTCCTCGATACCATCGAAAGCTCCTGGCCGCAGTAGTTCAAGAGCAAACCCGGCGTTCCTTTGTCCAGGAACGCCGGGTTTGTCCTGACGTTCTTCGCACCGTGCCCTGGGCATCGTGCCGTTCGCAAAAGCGTATTTTTGCATCAACCTTTATCGCACCAAGGAGGCTGCGCAATGGAGGATCTTGGCAATAAGTTCCTGCAGGTGGTGATGGCCCTAGCCATTTTTGCCGCCATTATCGGATTGATCATGCTCATCGTTGATCGGGCGCCGAAGTCGTTCCGGGACAAGGTGACAGTCATTGGGTTCCTCACCCCCGCGGCGATCCTTCTGGTCGTCGGGATGATCTGGCCCGCAGTCCAGACGGCCGTGCTGGCCTTCACCGACCGCGACGGCAACATCAACGGCATCGACAACTTCGTCTGGATGTTCACCGAACCTACTGCGCTGATCACCCTCCGCAACACGGTGCTCTGGGTCATCCTGGTGCCACTTCTGGCGTCCGGTATCGGGTTGGTGTATGCAGTGTTCATTGATAAAGCCAGGGGCGAGCGCACCCTGAAGGCTCTGGTCTTCATGCCCATGGCCATTTCGATGGTAGGTGCCGGCGTTATCTGGCGGTTCGTCTACGCCTACAAAGGTCCGGAGCAGGAACAGATTGGCCTGCTGAACCAGATTCTGGTCTGGTTTGGGGGCGAACCCCAGCAGTTCCTCCTCGACGCACCCGGCAATACCTTTTTCATGATTGCAGTGATGGTTTGGATCCAGGTGGGCTTTGCGATGGTCATCCTCTCAGCCGCCATCAAGGGCATTCCTATGGAGATTGTTGAGGCTGCCCGGCTGGATGGCGCGTCAGCATGGCAGCAGTTCCGTGACATCACCATTCCCTCCATTCGAGGAGCGCTGGTGGTGGTGGTCACCACCATCACGATCATCACTTTGAAGGTCTTCGACATTGTCCGCACCATGACCGCTGGAAACTATGACACCTCGGTGATCGCCAACGAAATGTACACCCAGGCCTTCAGAGCCAACGAGCCGGGTCGTGGCGCTGCGCTGGCGCTCGTTCTGTTCCTGATGGTGCTCCCGGTGGTCGTTTACAACGCACGCGTACTCAAGCAGCAGAGGCAGATCCGATGAGCTCGACGCCGACTATTCCCCCAGTTCCCGCATCAGCTCAGCCCGCAGAAACGCCGGCCGGGGCGCAGCCGCCCATTACCCGCAGGGTGAAGCAGAAGCTGACGTCCCGCGGCGCGACGATTGCTGCGATCATCATCGCTACCGTGTGGACTATCCCCACCCTTGGCCTTTTGATTTCCTCCTTCAGGCCTGAAGAGAACATCCAGCGCAACGGCTGGTGGAACGTGTTTGGAGATCGCGCGTTCACGGCTGATAACTACGTGGATGTGCTGGTCTCCGGGGGGAGCCAGTCGCCTAACCTTGGCCAGTACTTCGTGAACTCGCTGGCCATCGTTATTCCCGCCACCATCATCCCGCTCGTGATCGCCGCTATGGCGGCCTACATGTTCGCCTGGGGAAAGTTTCGGGGTAAAGACACGATGTTCGTGTTTATTTTCGCTCTGCAGATCATTCCCCTGCAAATGGCGCTGATCCCCCTCCTGAGACTGTTTGTGAATCTGCAAATTGGTGACTTTCAGTTGCTGCCGTCGGGATCCTACGCCCAACTGTGGATTGCACACAGCATCTTCGCCCTGCCACTCGCGATTTTCCTGCTGCACAATTTCATCGCCGAAATACCCGGTGAAGTAATCGAAGCCGCGCGAGTAGATGGAGCGGGTCACGCGACCATTTTCTGGCGCATCATCATCCCGCTTTCGGTACCCGCACTAGCCTCCTACGCGATCTTCCAGTTCCTTTGGGTCTGGAATGACCTGCTGGTCGCGCTGGTCTTCTCCGGTGGTACCCCCGATGTCGCTCCCATCACCCAGCGGCTGGCGGAACTGACCGGTACACGCGGTGGCGAATGGCATCGGCTCACTGCTGGCGCCTTCGTCTCCATGATCGTGCCGCTCCTGGTCTTCTTCGGGCTGCAGCGATACTTTGTCCGAGGCCTGCTAGCTGGTGGCCTCAAGGGGTGATCCGCAATGACCAGCATTGACGACGTCGCCAAGTCAATCAGTGTCTCCACGGCAACCGTTTCACGGGCGCTGCGCGGGCTCCCCGGGGTGTCCGCCAGTACCCGGTCACGGGTGCAGAGTGCCGCGGAGGAGCTCGGTTACGTGCCGTCGTCGTCGGCGTCTGGTCTGGCGTCCGGCCGAACCATGGCGATGGGAGTGTTGCTGCCACAAATTGAACGTTGGTACTTTTCTGCCGTTTTGGAGGGGGTGGACCGCCAGCTTCGCGTCGCCGGGTATGACCTGGTGGTGTTCAGCCTGGGCGGGTCGGGCGTCAACCGGCAACGGGTATTTCACCGCTCCATCCTGCGCAAACGCATTGATGCGCTCCTGGTGATGTGCATGGAGCTCACCGACGATGAGCTGCAATCGTTGCAGGCGCTCGAGTCGCCGACCATCGTGGTGGGCGGATCAGTCAAGGGGGTCCGCCATGTGGGCATTGACGACGCCGCTGCGGCCCGGGACGCCGTCGAGCACCTGATCGAGCTGGGGCACACCAGAATCGCCCACCTGCGGGGCGGGGGCTCCTACGGCATCGAGTTTGAGGTGCCCCGCATCCGGGAGGAGGCATATCTTTCCACTATGGCCAGGCATGGGCTGACCGTCCGGCCGGAATGGTCGCTGTTCGGGGACTTTCGTTTCAAGCGCGGCAAAGAGGCGGCCCTTACCCTCCTGCAGGATCCGGCCGACCGGCCTACGGCGGTGTTCTGTTCATCGGACGAAATGGCGTTCGGGGTAATCACCGCCGCGGCCGAGCTGGGCATCAGCATCCCTGGTCAACTCTCGGTGGTGGGAATCGACGACCACGAATTCGCCGACCCGCTGGGTCTGACGACCATCCGGCAGAGCCCGGAGGAGCAGGGGGCCTATGCCGCTGACCTCCTGCTCGCCGAGCTGGAAGGAGGGACTCCGGCTGCCGCCCCCGCGCCGCGCCCCCACAAGTTGATCATCCGGACCTCTACAGCGCCGCCCTCCCGGGCAACGGGTAGATAGACTCGGCTGATGGCTACCGAACTTATCTACCTGAACGATTTTGATGTGCTGACCGGCAGCGCACGCGTGTTGTCGGTCAGCACCGACGACGACGGCCGGACCGACGTCGTCGTGGATCGGACCTGCTTCTACCCCCGCGGCGGCGGCCAGGACTGGGATACCGGTGTCATCCGAGGTGCGGGTGGATCCGCTGGGGACTTCGCTGTGGACGAGGTCCGGCTGGATCCCGAGGGAGTGGTGCACCACCTCGGAACCGGCTCAGTCGCGGTGGGGGAGGAGGTGTCACTGGAGGTGGACGCCGCCAGGCGGATGGTTAACACCCGGTTGCACTCTGCCGGCCACGTGGTCGACCTCGCCGTGGAACGACTCGGCCTGCAATGGGTTCCCGGCAAGGGAGCCCACTACCCACACATGGCGTTCGTCGAATACAACGCGGCTGTGCCCCCCGAGGAGGTCGACGCCGTCGTCGCCCAGCTACAGGAGGCCGCGCAGGGCGTGGTTGGCGCCGGCAGCACCAACGAGATCCGGTTCATGCCAGTCTCCGACATGGGGGAGTACTGCCGGAACGTGCCGGACAACATTCCCACCAACAAGCCCGCGCGGATTGTGCTGTACGCGGCCGACTTCGGCGTACCGTGCGGGGGCACCCATGTGGCGGACGTCAGCGACATCGGCACCCTAACCATCACCAAGATCAGGTCCAAGAAGGGTCTCACGAAGGTGTCCTACGCCGTCGACGGGATCAACTAGCGCTGTCGTCGGCTTCCCCTACCTGTTACCAGGCTTCCCGGTGGCTTTACCTGGGGAAAGAGGGGATGGTGAGGCTGATGGGGCTAATGGGTCCCAGCGCACCCGCATTCTCGTGAGCAATCTGGGCCGGCGGGGGTGACCTGGAGATTGGTGAGCGATATTCCGCACCCCGATGTCTAGATTCCTCACCGAATCGCAGACCACGACGGCGACCACGACGGCGACGACGACCACGACGGCGGACGAGCGGACGACGATGACGATGCGTGCGACGACCACGACGCGTGCACGCCGGGCGGGGTGGACTGCCGGCTAGCTGGCTCGGGCCAGCTGGCGGATTGGAATCCAGCGGGAGGCCAACCGACGATACGAGGCAGCGGCTCCGGTCATGTCCCCTTCAGAGAGACATTCAATGCCCATGCGGACATCCATGGGTGATTCATCGGGGAAGACCAGATCGGCGACCGGGCCGTAGTCCAGTTCAACCACCGCATCGAGGCGGAACAACTGGAGCCACTCGATAATGTCGGTCAGGTCGTCGAGCAGGTCCAGCTCGGGCGCGGCGATCGCCAGGGACGCCATCGCGTGTTTGGCCCGTTCGATACACTGATGCGCTGCCGCGGCGACCCTGACGGTGCGCACCTTCCCGCCATCCTCGATCACCTCGGTCAGATCATCCTCGTGAATCAGGACGAACCAGGAGAAAGGGACTCCCCAGGTGGCGGACCGGGTATGCAGTTTGGCCGTGGTCTCGGCGACTGTTTCGGGGTCGAGTCGTGCCTGATGCGCGTCAGTCGCCGCCTCCGGGAGCAGCACGTCGACCAGGGGGCCGCGGATGGTCTGGCCCAGCGATTCGGCGGCCAGGGACGTGCGGACCGCCAGCTGGTTGGGGCAGTAATACTGGGCGGTGATGCCGTTGGTACCGGGGAAGTGCAGGACCCGGACCAGATCGGTGCCGTGGTGGGGGAACGGGTCCGAGACTGGCCGCAGGATCCGTTGCAGCGAGTTGCTGCGCTCAATTCTTTCGGTGTCCTTGCGGTCGCGTGAGCGCTGTTCGAGAATCACCAGTTGCTGGGCGTCGCTGAACGCTTCGAGCGGTTCGAAAACCCTAAGAAATGACACGTAGGGGAAGTGGCCCGTGGCGGCCGGACCGATGCCCGCCATCAGCTATCCCAGCTCCACAATGACCGGGGCATGGTCGGAGGCGCCTTTGCCTTTGCGTTCCTCACGGTCGATCGACGCGCCGGTCACACGCTCGGTTAGCGCCGGCGACGCGAGCACAAAGTCGATACGCATCCCCATTTTCTTGGGGAAGCTCAGCTGCTTGTAGTCCCAATAGGTGTAGACGCCGGGTCCCGGCGTGTGTGGTCGGGCGACGTCGGTGAAGCCTGAGTTCTCGAACGCATGGAACGCCGCACGTTCCGGGGGGCTGACGTGGGTGTACCCCTCCCGCTGGAACAGGTCGATGTCCCAGACATCCTCATCCTGGGGTGCGATATTCCAGTCACCGGTCAGGGCGATCTGCGCCGTGGGGTCGGCTTCGACCCAGCCGAGGGCCTTCTCCCGCAGGGTGTCCAACCAGTCGATCTTGTACTGCATATGCGGATCGTCGAGGGAACGCCCGTTGGGGACGTACAGGCTCCAGACCCGCACCCCGCCACAGGTGGCGCCGATGGCACGGGCTTCCTGGATCGGTTCGGCGTCCTTTCCGAACAGGGGCTGGCCCTCAAAGGTGCGTTCGACGTCGTCGAGCCCCACCCGGGAGGCGATGGCGACGCCGTTCCACTGGCTGAGGCCGAAGTGGGCTACCTCGTAGCCGTTGGCCTCGAAGAGTTCCCAGGGAAAGTTCTCGTCCTTGCATTTGGTTTCCTGGATGGTCAGGACATCGACGTCGGAGCGGGCAAGCCAGGCTTCGACGCGGTCCGCGCGGGCTCGGAGGGAATTGACGTTCCAGGTGGCAATCTTCACAGGGAACACGTTACCAATGTCCTGGGCGTCAGCCCCGCCACCAGGTGTCGAGGATGGTAACCGGGACGGTCCGCTTGTGCCGGGTGATGGTGTGGCGGCGTTCGATGGCAAGGGCGGCCGACTCGTCGATCTCCCTGCCTTCCAGATAGTCGTCGATCTGGTCGTAGGTGATGCCAAGTTCATGCTCGTCGGCGCGGCCGGGCTGATGATCGAGGAGGTCGGCCGTCGGTATCTTGGCGTAGATCTGCTCCGGGGCTCCGAGCTCCCTGAGCAGTGCCCGGTTCTGACGCTTGTTCAGGCCAAACAGGGGCAGGATGTCAGCGCCGCCGTCGCCGTACTTGGTGAAGAACCCGGTGACCGATTCCGCGCCGTGATCGGTGCCGATCACCAGGAGGTTGTGTTGGCCGGCGAGGGCGTACTGGGCGATCATCCGGGCCCTGGCCTTGATGTTGCCCTTGGTGAAATCGGAGATGTCTTCGCCCGTGGCGTTCGAGTATTCGGCTTCGAAACCGTCGACCGCCGCAGCGACATTGAAGGTGCGCTGGCTTTTCGGCTTGATGAACTCCAGGGCTGCCTGCGCGTCGTCCTCGTCGTGTTGCTCGCGGTAGGGGAGGCGGACGGCGACGAAATCGGCGTCGACCCCCTCATCGGCGAGTTCGGTCACAGCGAGCTGCGCGAGCCTGCCCGCCAGGGACGAGTCCACACCACCGCTGATCCCGAGGATAAAGCCGTTGGTGCCTGTGGCCTTGAGGTAGTCCTTCAGAAAGGTGACCCGGCCCCGGATCTCCGCTGCAGGGTCGATGGTGGGCCGCACGCCCATTTCCTCGATGATGCTGGCTTGGTTCTCGCGCATGGGAAAAGGCTACTACGGGGGCGTTTCCGGTGCGTTACGCCAAATCCCACGACTCCCACGATCCTGCCGCCATGGGGGCAGCGTCACTGGAAGGAAGTCCGCTGCTGCGTGAAGGCCGCGTCGAAGGAGCCCCCGGAGGGGCTGAAGTCGAACTGCTTGAGGAAGGCCAGCGCCTCCGGTGCGCCCTGTAACCGGTCCATCCCGGCGTCCTCCCACTCAATTGAGATGGGCCCGTCGTACCCTATGCTGGTGAGCGCCCTGAAGCTGTCCTCCCACGGCACATCCCCCCGGCCGGTGGAGACGAAGTCCCAGCCGCGGCGGGGATCGCCCCAGGGCAGATGCGAGGACAGGATGCCGTTACGGCCGCCGCCCATCCGCAGCTTCGTGTCCTTGCAGTCGACGTGATAGATCCGGTCGGCGAAGTCGGAAATGAACGCCACCGGATCGATCTGCTGCCACATGAAATGGCTGGGATCCCAGTTCAGGCCGAAGGCCGGCCGGTGCCCGATGGCTTCCAGGGCGCGCTGCGTTGACCAGTAGTCGTAGGCAATCTCGGAGGGGTGCACCTCGTGGGCGAACCTGACCCCGCACTCGTCGAACACGTCGAAGATAGGGTTCCAGCGGTCGGCGAAGTCCTGGTACCCGGCGTCAATCACGTCCTGGGACACCGGCGGGAACATCGCCACGTACTGCCAGATGGAGGACCCGGTGAATCCCACCACGGTCTTCACCCCGAGCTTCCGTGCCAGCCGGGCGGTGAGCTTCATTTCTTCGGACGCGCGGGCCCTGACGCCGTCGGGCTCGCCATTCCCCCAGACCCGGGGGCCCACGATGGCCTGGTGCCTGAAGTCGATAGGGTCATCGCATACGGCCTGACCCTTGAGGTGGTTGGAGATGGCCCACACTTTCAGGCCGTGGCGTTCCAGAATCGCCAGTCGCCCGGCGATGTAGTCATCATCGTCCCAGCGCCACGCATCAAGATGGTCCCCGGAGACAGCGATTTCCAGGCCGTCGTAGCCCCACTCGCCTGCCAGGCGTGCCACTTCCTCGAAGGGCAGGTCTGCCCACTGGCCGGTGAACAGGGTGTAGTTGCGTGCCATGGGTTAGCTCCTAGGAAAGGGTGAGCTGGGTAGGATCCCAGTCCTCGGGAAGGGGGTCCAATGCTGCTGCTGAACTGGTCACCGGCACAAACGCGCCCGTGTCGACTGATTCGGTGATCGCCGCCATCGCATCGAGGATGTGGAAGCCCGTTGCACCCTGGGCACGGTGTGGCTGGCCCGCGCGGATGGACCGCGCCATCTCCAGGACGCCGGAGCCTCTGCTGAAGACCGACCCGACGGCCGGAAGGACTTCCCAGTCGTCGGCGCCGTGTCGGTGCACCCGGACATCTCCGAAGAACTCGTTCGGATCGGGGAACGCGATTGTGGCATCGGTCCCGGTGATTTCCAGGAAACCGGTCCGCGGGCGGGGCGAGTCGAAGCTGAAGATGCTCTGCGACGACTGGCCACCGTCGTACTCCACCAGCGCGCTGACGTGGGTGGGAACCGACACCTCAAACGTTTCGCCAGCCTTCGGTCCGGAGCCGATCACCCGGGTGTCCCGCGACCGGGAGCCGACGGCGGCGACCCGCCGGATCGAACCGAAGGCCTGCACCAGGGTGGTCAGGTAGTAGGGACCGATGTCGAATAGCGGCCCGGCCCCTTCCTGGAAGAGGAAAGCGGGATTGGGGTGCCAGGATTCCGGGCCGGGCGACTGCATCAGCGTTAACGCGGTCAGGGGAGTGCCAATATCGCCGCGCCGGATGCTGCGCAGCCCGGTCTGCAAGCCGGCGCCGAGGAAAGTATCGGGGGCGCAGCCCAATCGAACCCCTGCCGCGGCGGCGGCGGCGAGCAGTTCCATTCCCGTGCCCCGGTCCAGGGAGAAGGGTTTCTCGGACCAGACGTGCTTGCCGGCCGCCACGGCGGCGAGGGCCACCGGCACGTGCGCGGCGGGAGTGGTCAGATTGACCACAATTTCCACGTCCGGGTGGGACAGGGCATCGTCAACGCTTCCCGAGAGCCCAACGCCAAACTCGGCTGCCCGGGCGCGTGCCGCATCCTCGAAAAGGTCAGCCACAATGTGGACGTGGAGATCAGGGAACGCGGTGAGGTTGGTCAGGTATTCCTTGCTGATGACGCCGGCGCCGATCACGCCGACGCCGACCGGTCCCCTCACGCGCCGGTCCGGGAGAGCAGGAACCGGCGGCTGTCCTCGATCGCCTCAAACAGGTCGCCGGCGCTGTCGTCGAGTTCAACAACAGCCGTTTCCACCGTCGACGCCGCCCCCAGCACGGCGTCGATGTCCATCCGCCCGGCGCCGACCGCGACCTGCGACGTGTTGTCCCTGTCGACTGCGCCGTCCTTGATGTGGATCAGCCGGACCCTCTCGCCCAACCGGCCCAGCAGCCCCGCGGGATCCTGACCGCCGACGGCCACCCAGTAGGTGTCCACCTCCAGGACCACTGAGGGGTGGAGGTGCTCGGCCAGGACCTCAAGACCGGTGCGACCATCGAAATCTGTCTCCACCTCAAACCAGTGGTTGTGATATCCCACCCGGAGGCCGTACCCGGCGGCGAGCGCTGCCGCCTCGTTGAGCTGACCGGCGGTCCTGGCGATGTCGTCGACCGATGTCCAGCGCAGTGGATCTACGAAAGGGTCGATCACCGTCCGCATTCCGAGGGTGCGGGCGGCCTCAAAAATGGCGGCCTGATCCGTGGAGAGCAGCGGAGCATGACCGGACGGTGCCGACAGGCCGTTGCGTTGCAGTGCTGCGGCCAGCGGGCCCGGGTCGGCAGCAAAGTTGTACGGTTCGACGTTGGTGAAGCCCATCGCCGCGATCCGGTCGATGGTGCCATCGAGATCGGCCTCAAGCGAATCGCGGACGGTGTACAGCTGGACAGACAGTTCCATGGGTTCCTCCTGCGTGCGGTGGGTCTTTCAGGCGGTGGGTCTTCAGGGCAGCGGATCTTTCAGACGGGCGCGACGGCGGTGCCCGTCCGGGCGGCGCTGGCTTCCAACGCGGCCAGCACCCGCTGGGTCGCCAACCCGTCCTCGAACGACGGCGACGGCGGGGTCCCCTCGTCGATGGCGGTGAGGAAGTCGGCTGCCTGGCTGGTGAAAGTGTGGTCCCAGCCGAGGGTGTGCCCGGCGGGCCACCACGCTCCAAGGTACGGGTGGGAAGGCTCCGTGACCAGGATGGTGCTGTAACCCTGCAGCTCGGTGGGCGTGGCGCTATCGAAGTATCGCAGCTCGTTGAGGTGCTCAAGATCGAAGCGCAGCCCACCACGGGAACCGTAGACCTCAATCTGCAGCGAGTTCTTGCGGCCGGTGGCGAACCGGGAGACTTCCAGACTGGCGACGGCGCCAGACGCGAGGCGCAGGGTGGCCCAGGCGGCGTCGTCGACGGTGACCGGCTCAAGACCGTCCGGGCCGTGACGTTCGGTCACAAACGTGTTGACCGTGCCGGATACCGAGGTCACCGAGTCGTCGAGCAGGAAAGCCACCTGATCGACGGCGTGCGACGCCAGGTCGCCCAGCGCGCCTGAGCCGGCGGATGCCTTACGCAGCCGCCAGCTCATGGCCGCGCGCTCGTCGGCGAGCCAGTCCTGCAGGTAACTCACGCGAATCTGACGGACGTCCCCCACGCGCCCGTCAGAAATCAGGGAGCGCGCCAGGGCAAGCGCGGGAAGTCGGCGGTAGTTGAAGCCGACCATTGACTGGATGCCGCGGGTCCGCGCATCGACTGCGGCGGCGACCATCTGCTCGGCTTCCGTCACCGAGTTGGCCAGCGGTTTCTCCACGATGACGTGCTTGCCGGCGTTCAGCGCGGCAATAGCCAGCTCGGCGTGGAGCTGCCCGGGGGTGCAGATGTCGACGAGCTGGATGTCGTCGCGTTCGAGCACCTCCCGCCAGTCAGTCGAACTTTCGGCCCAGCCAAACTGGGTGGCGGCGTCGGCCACGTGGCTGGCGTCCCGCCCCACGAGGAGCTGCTGGGTCACGCGCGGCGTCGGGTAAAAAGCATTCACGTTGCGCCAGGCGTTGGAATGCGCCTTCCCCATGAAGGAGTAGCCGAGAACGGCCACCCCGAGCGTGCCGGGCACGGCAGCTGCTGCCGGGGCGGGGATGGTCATCGGGGGTCTCCTTCAAGAAATGGCGTACAGGGAAACTTCCCTGGAGCGGTGCGGTAGTCAAACTGGCCAGCACCCAGCACGAGAGGGACAATCCCGGCAACCGGGCACACGTTAGCTGCCTTCACGACGGGTCGTAGTCACCGTGCCGCGTCGGTCCCACCGTGCCGGATCGGTCTCCAGCCGGGCCCTGTCCCAGTGACCGGTCGTCGCCGCTGCCACATAGGTGGCCTGTAGAAACTCAAGGAGCACATGGTCGGGATCGGTCGCCGAGCGGACCACTTCGTAGGGCAGCAAAAACTGTCCGTTCCCTGGTGAATAGAACGCCCCCGCCGGACCGGGAGACCGGTCGGCAAAGCCCGCCGGCTCGGGGTAGGCGTACGCATAAAATGCACCCTCTTCGCCGCCACCGGGCCAGAATCCGCAACTGCTCAGTTCCTTCGAGTAGCCCTCCTCCATCACCCAATCGCCGCAGTTTGGTGCACCCCCGGGATGGACGGGGGCGTCCCTGCCGGAAAATCGCGTGCAGGCCAGATCCATGGCGCCCCAGAAGAAGTGGACTGGGCTGACCTTGCCCGTGAAGTGGGCTCGAAACGCGTTTATCACCCGGTCCGCCTGGACGAGTTGGCGCCAGAACAGGTGGGCGGAGACTGGATCGTAGGAGGCGTGTGCTGTGTCTTCGGGGAAAGGAATTGAGGGGTCCACCTCGTTTGGCCGGGATTGAATGTCGATGTCGATACCCAAGTCCGCGAGGGCTCCCATGACCCAGGAGTAAAAGTCCTTCATCGGCATGGGCGCCAGCGCCAGTTCCCGTGTCTGCCCATCGCCGCTGCGGATGCGCAGCCGGTGATCGTGAAAGTCGAACTCAATGTCAAAAACCGTGTCCCGGTAGGGGATTGTTGACGTAGTCAACCCGCGGGCGCTGACATACAGGGTGACCTGCCACCAATGATTGACGAGCGGCGCGTGTGCAAGCCGGATCTTGCCGATGATCTGGGTCCACAGGTGCAGGGTGTCCCGCGTGTCAGACCAATCGGCCACCAAAAGTTTCGGCCATTCTTGAGTGGCTTCGTCTCGCCGGATCATAGCGCTCCCTCCAGTTTGTGTCCGAGCCTACCGAACTGGCCCTCGCATGTCGCTGCTGGTCGAGCCATTAGGATTGCATCCATGACAGCTACCGTCGCCCGAGACCGCCTGCGCGAACTCATCCAGGACCTGGCCATCGTGCATGAGAAGGTCACTTTGTCCAGTGGGAAGGATGCCGATTACTACATCGACCTCCGCCGGATCACCCTCCACCATGAAGCCTCGCAGCTGGTGGGCGTGGTCATGCTGGAGCTTCTCGACGACGCCGGCATTACCTTCGAAAGCGCTGGCGGTCTGACCATGGGCGCCGACCCCGTGGGTACGGCCGTCATGCACGCCGCGGCCCGCGACAACCGCGGCATTGACGCGTTCGTGGTGCGCAAGACCCAAAAGACCCACGGCATGGCCCGCCAGGTGGAAGGCCCCGATGTTGCCGGCCGGCCCGTCGTCGTGCTCGAAGATACCTCGACCACCGGTGGCTCGGCGCTGACCGCTGTGGAGGGTGTCCGGCGGGCGGGCGGCCTGGTGCAGGCGGTGGCAGTGATCGTTGACCGGGACACCGGCTCGAAGGAGCGGATCGAGTCCGAAGCGGGTGTGCCGTACCTTTACGCGTTCGGCAAAGACGAGCTCGGTTTGGGCTAGCGCCCCCTCACACCCATGACTGACGATTCCGAGCGGCTGCTTCGCTATGCGCACGGGGTCAAGGGGATGTCCCGCCGGTCATTCCTGATTGGCTCGGGGTTCGGCCTCACGCTGGCTGCCGATCTGTTCCTGACCCGGCGAATTCAGGAGGAACGCGAAGAACTGCAAATCCTGCCCGTCAAGGACGACGAGGCGGCGCGGCGGTTCCCGCGAGCCCGCTGGATCATTTTCCCCGGCTACAAAACCGGTTGGGAGGAGGGCGGCTGGATTGCTAATTCGCTGCAGCCCGCTCTCAGCCAGCGCGGGCAGATTTCCGTGCTGGGATATTCCAACCGCGGGCTCAATGTCGCCACCATCGTTGCGGCGCTGAACCGGTACGTGCGGATCTTCCAGGTGGAAACCTTGTATTTCTACGGGCACAGTTTCGGCGGAATGGTGGCTGTTGAGGTGGCGTCGCAGCTGCGCGGCCTCGGCATCAACGTGGAGCTGATCATCCTTGATTCCAGTCCGCACTCCCGCACCGATGTGCTGGACCAGGCGGTTTTCGAGGGCGTGGTGTTCCTGTACGACGCCGGCTACCGGGTGCCGACCGTGTTGCGGGGCGGCTACGAGCTCGGGGAGCGAATCGTCAACAAGGATGAGCGCTCCTGGCAGCAGATCCTCAACCAGACCCTCGAACAGCTGTCCCCGCTCGCGCCGTCCAGCGTGCTGATCCAGTCGCAATCGTCCTACATCTACCACTACAACGTCACCCGGTTTCAGGGGACCCTCGGCGATACCCAGATCGCGTTCATCGGGAATCCCAACGACGGCACTGTCAACTACTCGACCACCCGGCCGGGCTGGGCGGAGGCGTTCCCCGACAATCTGGTGTCGGCTGACTACGTGACCGAGGGGGCGCTTCCGGCCCACGCCAGCCCGCAGTGGAACCCGCTGATCTACCAGAGCATCGTGGTGGCACTGCAGGATGAGTTTCTCCCGCTTCCGCGCGGCGGGTTCCTTAGGACCGTCTACTGACCACTGAGTGTCCGCCGCAGCTGCGCTAGGTCGGCGCGGTCCATGCCGGCACCCGTCAGGAAGGCGTCAACGGTCCCGAACTCCCGGCGCAGCCCATCGATGAACGTCGCCATGGCGGCGGCCGGGGAGGTGAGGATGACCGGCGGGTTTTCAAACGAAATCCGGTCCGCCCCCGCCGGGGCGTTCCCCACCCAGAGCTTCGCGAGCGCCGGCAGGATCAGCGGGAGGGCCCCCGTGGTGTGGGCGTAGTCCTGGATGATCAGGTCATCGGAGACCCCCGCCACCAGAAGGACGACGGCGGTGATCACCCCCGTCCGATCCTTACCCGCCGCGCAGTGCACCAGCGTGGTCCGGCCCGCCGCGATCGGCGCCAGAGCGCTGACCACCACTTCGGGGCGGCTATGCAACCAGCCGACGTAATGGTTTCCCAGGTCCTCTGCGGTCAGTAGGTCAAAGGTGGAGGCGGGGTTCGCCTCGGACGGGTCGAGCGGCGCAGTGACCACGTCGATCCCGGCGTCCGCCGCCACCAGCCACGGCACCATGGTGGCCTCGCGGTTGCTCCGCAGGTCAACGATCGTCTCAATCCCCTTGCCCCTGAGGAAGCCCATGATTGCATCACGATCCCAGCCGAAGGGCTGACTGGAGCGGAACACCAGTCCGGGTACCGGCGCCTGGGGATCGGCGGCGGTGAGCTCAGCGATGTCGCGAAGGTTCAGAATTCCCGGCACCGGCTACACCTGGTCGATGAGGTCAGCCACCGAGTCCATGATCTGTGCCGGCCGGAAGGGATAGGCGTCAATATCGGCACGCTGGGTGATCCCGGTCAGCACCAGCACCGTGTGCAACCCGGCTTCCATCCCCGCGATGATGTCAGTGTCCATCCGGTCCCCGATCATCGCCGTCGTCTCGGAGTGAGCGTCAATTTGGTTCATCGCCGACCTGAACATCATCGGATTGGGCTTACCCACAATGTAGGGGACACGGCTGGTGGCAGCGGTGATCAGCGCCGCCACGGCCCCGGTAGCAGGCAGCGGACCTTCCTTGGACGGTCCGGTCACGTCGGGGTTGGTCGCGATGAACCGGGCTCCGCCTTCCACCAGCCGGATCGCCTTGGTGATGGCCTCGAACGAGTAGGTGCGGGTCTCGCCGAGGACCACGTAGTCGGGGTGCTGATCGGTGAGCACAAAACCCGCGTTATGCAACGCCGTCGTTAAACCAGCCTCACCGATAACATAGGCGCGTCCGCCCGGCAGCTGTTCTTTCAGGAACTGCGCGGTGGCGAGGGCCGAGGTCCACAGGTTCTCTTCCGGGATTTCCAGGCCCGACGCCTTGAGCCGGGCTGCCAGGTCACGCGGGGTGTAGATCGAGTTATTAGTGAGCACCAGGAACCGTTTGGAGGTGGTCACCCAGCGGTCAATCAGGTCAGCAGCACCCGGGATGGCCTGATTCTCGTGGACGAGGACGCCATCCATGTCAGTCAGCCAGCATTCGATGTGTTCGTTCTCGCGCATATGATCTCTCCCTGCTGTCCGGGCGGTGCTATCCGTCCCAGTCTTTCACCTTAGGCTGGGAGCGTGAAAGAAAATCCCGAAACTCCACTGGTCCCGGTCGGCGTCGGGCCCTGGGAGGGTCAGCTGCCGGAGGGCAGCCACTGGGATCCCGACCTGCTCGCGGCAGGGGACACCCGCAACGTGGTCGACCAGTACCGCTATTGGGCGCACGACGCGATCGTCGCTGACCTGGACTCCCGCCGCCATACCTTCCATGTGGCGATCGAAAACTGGCAGCACGATCTGAATATCGGTTCGGTGGTGCGCACCGCCAACGCTTTCATGGCCAAGGAAGTCCACATCATTGGACGACGGCGGTGGAACCGTCGGGGCGCCATGGTCACCGACCGTTACCAGCATGTCCGGCACCACCCCACAGTGGAGGAGTTCGTGGCCTGGGCAACCGGAGAGGGACTGCGGATCATCGGGATCGACAATTTTCCCGACTCGGTACCGCTGGAAAGCTACGAGCTGCCCGGGAACTGTGTGCTGGTCTTCGGCCAGGAGGGGCCAGGGCTCACCCCCGAGGTGCACGCCGCTGCTGACGCCACCCTCTCCATCGCCCAGTTCGGGTCGACCCGCTCCATCAACGCGTCAGCCGCCGCAGCGATCGCCATGCACGGCTGGGTCCGCCGGCATGTGTTCAACCAGAGCGTCCAGGCCGTTTCTGTCGATCGACCAGTCGAATAGGATGGCTGGAGCGGTCCGTTTCCATCCCGCCTGTTAGCACGCATTCCACAAAGGAGTCCCTATGCCTATCGCAACACCTGAGATCTATTCGGAAATGATCGACCGTGCCAAGACCGGGGGATTCGCGTATCCGGCTGTCAACGTCACCTCCTCCCAGACACTCAACGCGGCCATCCGCGGGTTCGCTGAGGCGGGCTCCGACGGGATCGTGCAGGTCTCAACCGGCGGCGCCGCGTACTGGTCCGGCGCATCGGTGAAGGACATGGTGGTCGGGTCCCTCGGTTTCGCGGCATTCGCCCACGAGGTGGCCAAAAAGTATGACGTCAACATTGCCCTGCACACCGACCACTGCCCGAAGGACAAGCTGGACGACTTCGTCCTTCCCCTCCTTGCAGCGTCGGAAGAAGCGGTCAAGCGCGGCGGCAACCCCATCTTCCAGTCCCACATGTGGGACGGCTCAGCCGAAACCCTTGAAGAGAACCTGCGCATCGCCAAGGACATCCTGCCCCGGGCGGCGGCAGCCAAGATCATCCTCGAAGTCGAGATCGGCACCGTCGGCGGCGAAGAGGACGGCGTCGAAAACGCTATCAACGACAAGCTCTACACCACCGTCGACGACGCCCTGGCCACCGTCGAGGCGCTGGGCTCCGGCGAGCACGGCCGCTACCTGACCGCCCTAACCTTCGGCAACGTGCACGGCGTGTACAAGCCGGGCGGCGTCAAGCTGCGCCCCGAGATCCTCAAGGACATCCAGGACCAGATCGGCGCCAGGTTGGGGAAAGACAAGCCCTTCGACCTGGTGTTCCACGGCGGGTCCGGCTCGTCGGCGCAGGAAATCTCCGACGCCGTCTCCTTCGGTGTCATCAAAATGAACATCGACACCGACACGCAGTACGCGTTCACCCGCCCGGTCGTTGACCACATGCTCAAGAATTACGACGGCGTCCTGAAGGTCGATAACGAGGTGGGCAACAAGAAGGTCTATGACCCACGAGTGTGGGGAGCAGCAGCCGAAGCCGGGCTCGCCGCCCGCGTCGTCGAGGCTGCAGCATCCCTGGGCTCCGCCGGGAAGAAGCTCTAATATGTCGGACGAATTCCGCCGCAATCTACTCGGCCCCGATCCCACCCTGCTTCCCGAGGAGACGGATCTCGGGGCACGGCTGGCCGCCGGTGACGAGGCGGTTGACCTCGCTGCCAAGTACCCGACGTCGTCGTTGGTGTGGGCCATCCTCGCCGACGAGGCGTACGGCGAGGGGCGCACCATCGAGTCCTATGCGTACGCCCGTACCGGCTACCACCGGGGCCTCGATGCCCTCCGCCGGAACGGCTGGCGGGGAACCGGCCCGGTCCCGTACTCGCATGAACCCAACCGCGGGTTTTTGCGGTCCCTGTACGCATTGGGCCGGGCCGCGGCCTCCATCGGCGAGATTGATGAGGCCGAACGGATTGCCAAGTTCCTTGGTGAATCCGACCCCGACGCCAGCAAGCAGCTCGGCAAGTAGCCAGCCGACTATGGCCGCTTGATGCTGGTCACCACGGTGACCAGCATCGGCGCGGCCGGGGCTGAGCTGAAACCAAACCGCACCGGGGGTGTCAGCCGGGCAAGTCCGCCCACATCGGTCCCGTCCCAGCTGGCCGTTACCGCGACGATTTTCCGTGCCATGGTCACCCCGTAATATTCGGTACGGCCATTCCCTGCTGAGCCGGCCGTCCTGACGCCCGGCATGAGCAAACCCGCCACCGGATTGATCAGCCTGAGCCAGCGGGGTGAGGTCCCCAGCCGGCGGGGGACGAGGCGTAGCAGCCGTCCCAACCCGGTCACGCCGCCCAGTTCGGCAGTGACCCTGAGAGGCCCGGCTGCGACGGTCAGGATGCCGTCGCTGAGCGTCGAGATCACGTCGACCACCAGCACCCGGTCGAACTGGTAGGTGGCGCTGACATAGTCGGCCACCACCTGGGTGGGAGCGAGCAGCGTCCGGCTCCCGCCGTCGTCCTCCACCATCACGTCGGTGAAGGCCCCGAGCGGCGACTCCGTCCAACGGCCCACCACCAGTCGAGTGCCCGAACCGGTGCCAAGCCCGGCGATGTTGCCAACGAAACGATCCATGAGCACATTCTCCCCTCCAGCGGCGCTGCGAGTGGCATCATGGCCCTATGCAGAAGAAGCGGATCGACCTGGTATGGCTCGCGCTTGCGGCGGTGCTTGCCTTGTTCTTCGTCCGGGCGGGGATCGAGAAGGTCATCGGGGTACCCGCAGCACTGCTCCCCTTCCAAAAATCGGGCTTACCAGGGTGGACCGTCTACCTGACGGCTGCCCTCGAATTCATCGGCAGCGCCGCACTGTTCGTGCCCCGGGTCCGTACCCTGGGGGCGCTGCTGCTCGTGCTGGTCATGGCCGGGGCGGCGGTGACCAACATCGTCAACGGTGACGCCAACTATGTGTGGACCAACGTGCTGCTGGGCGCCGGCGCCCTGGTCCTTGCCTGGCAGGGCCGCCCCTATCTGTTCGACCGCTCCCGGCGGGACAACCGCCCGGGCTGAGGGGGGACGAGGAGTCGCCCATTGACCACCGCAGCTGAACGCCGGCAGGATCTGTTGCTAAACTTGGCTGGTAAGAGCCCCAGATCTCTTGCAGTCACGCAGCAGTAGGTTTTGGGGCATTCTCATGCACTTCTGGCGGCATCGCGTGTTGTGCGGGTGCTGCCGCAATGATGGGGGAGGATCCCATGCCAGCGATCGTTATTGTCGGAGCCCAATGGGGCGACGAAGGTAAAGGCAAAGCAACCGACCTGCTCGGCGGACGGGTTGACTACGTCGTCAAGCCGAACGGCGGAAACAACGCAGGGCACACCGTCGTCGTTGGCGGTGAAAAGTATGAACTGAAGCTCCTGCCCGCTGGCATCCTGAGCCCCAACGCAATCCCGATCATCGGCAACGGCTGCGTCATCAACCTCGAGGCGCTCTTCGAGGAGATCGAGGGGCTGGAGGCCCGCGGCGCCGACACCTCGAAGCTGCGCATCTCGGCGAACGCCCACCTGGTGGCGCCATACCACCAGGTCCTTGATAAGGTCACCGAACGGTTCCTCGGCAAGCGGGCCATCGGCACCACCGGGCGTGGCATCGGCCCCGCCTACATGGACAAGGTGGCCCGGCTGGGGATCCGGGTCCAGGACGTCTTCGACGAGTCAATCCTGCGCCAGAAGGTTGAAGGGTCGTTAGCCCAGAAAAACGAGTTGCTGGTCAAGGTGTACAACCGCCGCGACGTCGAGGTGGAGGAGGTGGTCGACTACTTCCTGTCCTTCGCCGACCGGCTCCGCCCGCTCGTCATCGACAGCACCTACGTGCTCAACGAAGCCCTCGACGCCGGCAAGGTGGTCCTCATGGAGGGCGGCCAGGCCACCTTCCTCGACGTGGACCATGGCACCTACCCGTTCGTGACGTCGTCGAACCCCACGGCCGGTGGCGCTTCGGTCGGGTCGGGGATCGGGCCCACCCGGATCAGCCGCGCCGTGGGCATCATCAAGGCCTACACCACGCGGGTCGGAGCCGGGCCGTTCCCCACCGAACTCTTCGACGACATGGGCATGTACCTGCAGACCAAGGGCGGCGAGTTCGGTGTCAACACTGGCCGCCCGCGACGCTGTGGCTGGTACGACGCCGTGTTGGCCCGCCACGCCGCCCGCGTCAACGGGTTCACGGACTACTTCGTGACGAAACTCGATGTGCTCACCGGGATCGAGCGGATCCCAGTCTGTGTGGCGTACGAGGTCGACGGCGTCCGGCACGATGAGATGCCGATGACCCAGACCGACTTCCACCACGCCAAACCCGTCTTCGAGTATTTTGAGGGCTGGACCGAGGACATTACCACGGCGCGCACCATCGACGACCTGCCGGAGAACGCTCAGGTGTACGTGCGGGCGCTGGAGAAGATGTCCGGCACGCGCTTCTCGGCCATTGGGGTGGGCCCGGACCGTGACCAGACCATCGTCATCAACGACCTGATCGGCTAGACCAGCCAGTGGATCCCGCCAGCGACGACACCGGCCAGCTCCTCGAGGGCGCCATCCGGCGGCTACTCGACCAGCGAAAGCCGGAGGCGACGATCTGCCCGTCGGAGGCTGCACGAGCCGTGTCCGACGGGCAGTGGCGGGACCTGATGGAGGCGTCCCGCGAGGCCGCCAAGCGCCTGGTCGCCGCCGGTGAGGTGGAAATCACCCAGGGCGGGACGGTCATTGACCCCTCGACGATCAAGGGCCCCATCAGAATTCGACGCCGGCGGGCCTAACCTTCCGGTGTGGTAGCTCACGCCGACGGACCTTACATTTCGGCTCGGCCCGCCGACAGTTCAGTGCGGAGCAGACGGTCAGCTGACCGGGCCGTCGCCCACACCGACTTTTCGAGGGGCAGTCATGACGCCGATGGCGTTTTCAGAGCGGGTATTTCCCGCCCACCGGCGTTTGCCGTGAGCGCCACCGGGCTGGACTACGAAGCCCTGTTTCAGTACGCGCCGATGGGGTATCTGCTGACCGACGACAACGGCGTCATCACCAACGTCAACGAAACGTTCCTTATCTGGGCCGGCCACTCCCGCGCAGACCGGTTGAATACGCCGCTGCACGCGCTATTCCCGGCCGGGGACCAGTCCTTCTACACTATGCAGTGCGTCCCCCAGCTGACCCTGGTCGGTGCCGTCTCCGAGATTGCTCTGGAGGTCGTGGGCAAGGACGGCGCCCGACGTGCAGCGTTGCTGTCCGCGAACCGGGTTTCGGCCTCTGACACCACACCGGCGATGGTCCGGGTCGGGATTTTCGGTGCACACCAGCGTTTGCGGTACGAGAAGAGTCTGCTTGATGCGCGACGCCGGGCCGAGGAGTTGGAGGCGAGGTGGGCCGCAGCCGAGGCCGGGCTGCAGCACCCGGCCCTCCACGACGCCCTGACGGGGCTGTTGAACCGGGCTGGCCTGATCCAGGAGCTCGGTGCTGTGCTGTCGGACGCCGGCGCCTCAGCCGGACACGCCGTGGTGTTCTTCGTTGACCTTGACCATTTCAGGGCGGTCAACGACAGCCTGGGCATGCTGCCGGTGACGAGCTGCTGAGTTTGGTGGCGGGACGGCTTCGGGAATCAGTGAGTGAACCGCTGCGCATCGCGCGGCTATCCGGTGACGAGTTCGTCGTCGTCGAAATGGTCGACGACACGGCCGAGGTGGGGACGGTGGCCGGGCGGCTGCTGGAGTCACTGAACCCACCGATCATGATCGAGGGTCTTGAGGTGGTGGTGGGCGCGAGCATCGGGGCGGCGATCTTTGAGGACGGCGATACGCCAGAGCGGCTGCTGCACCGGGCCGATATTGCGATGTACCAGGCGAAGGCCAGTGGGCGGAACGCCTGGGAGCTGCACGATTCCTCCCAGTCCGACCCGGCAGTCGACAGAATGCGGCTGTTGGGCGAACTGCGGCACGCCATTGCCAACGGTGAACTCCGCGTGTACTACCAGCCGCGGGTGAACCTGCGGAACGGCTGCCTGACCGGTGTCGAGGCGCTGGTGCGGTGGGAACACCCCAGTAGAGGACTGTTGCCGCCGTCGGACTTCATTGGGCTGGCCGAGGAATCAGGGCTGATCCGTGAACTGGGGGCGTGGGTGCTCGACGAGGCGGTGGCGCAGGCGGTGCGGTGGGCTGCAGATCACCCAACGCGTGGTCCGGTGGAAATGGCGGTGAATCTTTCCACCCGGCAACTCACTGATCCTGAACTCCCGCGGCGGGTCGGGGCGGTGCTGGCGCGGCACGGCTTTGATCAGTCCCTGCTGACCCGTGAAATCACCGAGACGTCCCTGATGGTGGGGCCCGAGGCGGCCATGAAGGCGCTGACCGCGCTGAAGGCGCTGGGGGTAGGGCTGGCGGTTGATGATTTCGGGACCGGCTATTCGAGCCTGACCTATCTGCGGCAGTTTCCCATCGACGAGCTGAAGATCGACCGGTCGTTCGTGTCGGGGCTCGGTATCAATAGCGGCGATTCGGCAATTGTGGCCAGCTGCGTGCAACTGGCTCACGCTGTGGGTATCAAGGCGGTGGCCGAGGGCGTCGAGACGGGGGGCAGCGCTAAGCCCTCATCGATCTCGACTGCGATCTGGCACAGGGCTACCACTATGCCCGGCCGCTCCCAGCCGCCGAGTTGGCATCATGGTTCGCCATGGAATCTACCGAGCGGACGCACACCATTCCAGGTGCCGCAGCGCTCTAGCTGCGGCACCACAGGCACTACAGGTTGATCGTGACGTCAGCCTTTTCACGGAGGCTGGCCACCAGGGACTCCGCTGCCGCGGACTCTTTCTGGGTCTTGAGCTGCTCCTCAAGGGCCGGCTTTGCTTCTTCGAAGGGCGGCACCTCGGTCTCTTCACCGCTCTGGGCGTTCTGTTCTTCCTGCTGGGCCACCGCCTCGTCGTAGGCGGTGGTGAGCTCCTCCTCGGAAGGTGCGGCGTCCCCCGCCTCTTCCTTGATGAGCTGCTCCACCTGGACCTGGGTGGCAAGCTGTTCGTTGACTGTTGCCTCGTCCATGCCCTGCTCGGCAAGCGCGGCATAGAACTCATCGGCTGAACCAAGCTGGTTGGCTGCGACGAGCTCGTCGAGTGCTGCGGTAGTTGCTTCCTCGCTTGCCTCAAGCCCCCGCTCGCCAGCTTCCTGAACCAGCAGTTCGGTACCGATCATCCCCTCAACGGTCTGGGTTTTCAGCTCATCCTGGTCGACAGCTTCCCCGGACATCTGTGACTGGATCGCGGCCTGCTCGTACTGGGCGGTGTAAACCGACTCAAAATCAGCTTTGAGGATCTCGGTGCCGTTCACCAGAGCGACGACGTCGGGCACGCCCTCAAGATCGGGCTCGGCGACTTCTGGAGCCGCGTCGGGTGCTGGGCTTTCGCTGGCGGGGGACTGGGACGTCTCGGACCCTGACTCGCTGCCGCTTTCGGGCGTGCCGCATGCTGACACCACCGAAACAATTCCGGCCAAGGTAATACTCAGTAACAACTTCTTCCGCACAATATTCTCCTGCCAGATAGATAACCAACCTGCGAAGTTATCAGCTTTCTATGAGCGTTAGCTGGACGCTACCTTTTGACGGCGGGTTTGGGCCGCCAGGACGGGGCCAGGACTACCAGCCCCAGGTGCCGGGCGCTCCTTTGAAAGGGCCCACAAGGCGGCCGGTGATCCAGCCGCCGTAGAAGTCGCCCTCCTGCGCCGTGACCACCTCGCCGTCGATCAGGCAGCGGTCCATCGCTCCCGGGTAAATCGCCACCCGGGTCTGCAACGCCTCGAAGCCGGGGGTGGGGCTGGGATAGGTCCAGCCGGCGCGCTGCACGCGATGGCGCCCACTGACGACGTCGTAATAGGCAGCCATGCCCTTGTACTCACACAGCGATGAGCCCTCCGCGGGGACCAACGTGCCGGCCACGAAGTCGTCGATCGGTACGTAGTACACCGGCGGGTGGCTGGTTTCGAGGACCCGGACCGCGGTGGTGCTCTCGGCAATCACCGCCCGGCCAAACTCGATCACTATCCGCTCGGTGGTGTTCTCCAGCCGGGGCGGCCGCGGGTAGTCCCACACGGACTCCTGTCCAGGACCAGGGACGATAGGTTGCAGTCTCATAATTCAACGATAGGACCTTCAGGCATTCGGTAGGCTGTAAGAGCATCTATTTCATGATGAAAGCGGCGACAATGAAGATCAGCGTTGGGCAGTTCCGGCCGGGCGGCGACGTCTCGGACAACCTCAGGATCATGCGGGGGCTCGCCGAGAAGGCGCGTTCCGAGGGGTCGGAGCTGATCGTCTTTCCCGAAGAATCCATGTTCTCCATCGGGAAGGTAGAGGGGTCGCTGGCGGCCGCGGTGGACGAGAACTGGTCGACGTTCGTGCAGCAACTGTCCTTCGTCGCCGCCGAACTGGGCATCGCCATTGTTGCCGGCGGGTACGAGGGCAGCGGCGAGGATCGCCCCTACAACACGCTGGTGCTGGTCGACGCCACCGGCAAGATTGTGGACACCTACCGCAAGCTGCACCTCTACGACGCCTTCAGCTACCAGGAGTCCACCCGGATCAAGCCGGGCGACGGCGGTATCAAGGTGGTCACGATCGGTGAGCTGACGGTGGGCCTGATGACCTGCTACGATATCCGCTTCCCGGAACAGGCGCGGGCGCTTGCGGACCGTGGGGCGGACCTGATCCTGGTGCCGGCCGCCTGGTTCAAAGGCGACCACAAGGTGGACCACTGGGAGACCCTGCTGAAGGCCCGCGCCATCGAGAACACCGTCTGGATTGCCGCGGCGGGAACCTCCAGCGGGCACACCATCGGCCACTCAGCCATCCTCGACCCGATGGGCATTCCGCAGGTTTTCCTCAATGATGAGAGTGAGGGCGTGGTCACCACCGATGTGTCACGCCGACGGATCGCCGACGTCCGACAGTTCCTGCCCGTCCTGAAGAACCGCCGCTTCGCGCGCAACGAGGAGATCGTCGAGTCCCACTAGCCCCGGACCAATGGATCTTTGTTTGGTGGGGTCGGGCTAGGCGGTGACCCGGCGCTTCGACGAAATCACTCCCGTGTTGAAACCGGCCAGGTTCAGTCCGCCGTGGAATCGTGCGTGCTCAATCTTGATACACCGGTCCATGACGACATTCAGTCCCGCCTTTTCGGCGTCGTGCGCAACGCCCTCATGCCAGGACCCCAGCTGCAGCCACAGCGTCTGCGCGCCGACCGCCTTGGTCTCCTCCAGGACGCCTGGGAGGTCGTCGTGCTTCCGGAACACGTCAACAATGTCGGGGACCTCGGGCAGGTCGGCGAGTGACGCGTACACCGGCTGCCCTAGAATCTCCTTGGCCACCGGGTTCACGAAGTACAGCCGGTAGGGCGACGACGACTGCAGGTACGTTGCCACGAAGTACGACGCGCGGGACGGCTTGTCCGACGCCCCAACAATTGCCACGGACTTGGCATTCCGCAGGAGGGAGAGCCGTTCGGGTGCTGACGGGCCCTCCCAGGTCCGCACCGTTTCCGGGCCAGCGCTCATGCCTGAACTCCTTCGGTTGAACCCGGTGCCGCAGCGAGCTGGGGCGCTGTGGCAAGATCCAGCGCCTGGTCGATGTCCCACAGAATATCTTCCAGGTCCTCCAGCCCGATCGAAATCCTGACCAGGTCCTCCGGGATGCCGGCCGTGACCAGCTGTTCGGCGGAGAGCTGCTGGTGCGTCGTCGAGCCGGGGTGGATGACCAGGGTGCGTGCGTCGCCGACGTTCGCCAGATGCGAGGCGAGCTGTAGTGATTCAATGAACTTCTGCCCGGCCGCCCGGCCGCCCTTCACCCCGAAGCTGAAGACCGATCCCGGCCCCTGCGGCAGGTATTTGGCTGCCCGCTCGAAGTGACGATGCGAGGGGAGCCCGGCGAAGTTCACGTATTCAACCCGCGGGTCGTTCTCGAGCCACTCGGCGACCGCCTGCGCGTTGGCCAGGTGCTCGTCCATCCGCTGGGCCAGGGTTTCGACGCCCTGCAGCAGCTGGAACGCGGACATGGGGGACAGGGACGGGCCGATGTCCCGCAGCTGTTCGGTGCGCAGCTTGGTCAGGAACCCGTACTCCCCGAAGTTGGCCCACCACTGGATGTTGCCGTAGGACGGCACCGGCTCCGTCATGGTGGGGAACTTGCCGTTGCCCCAGTTGAAGGTACCGGCCTCGACGACGACGCCGCCCAGGGTGGTCCCGTGCCCGCCGATGAACTTGGTGGCCGAGTGGATCACAATGTCCGCGCCGTGCTCGATCGGCCGGATCAGGTAGGGGGTGCTCAGGGTCGAGTCGATGATCAGCGGCACCCCGGCATCGTGGGCGATCTTTGCCAGCCCCTGAATATCGGCGATCTCGCCGGACGGGTTGGCGATCACCTCGGCGTAGACGGCCTTCGTGTTGTCTTGGATGGCCGCGGCATAGTCAGCGGGGTCGGTGCCGGGCACAAACGTGGTGTCAATGCCGAACCGGCGGAGGGTCACGTCAAGCTGGGTGACGGTGCCGCCGTAGAGCTGCGACGCGGCGACAATGTGATCCCCCGCCTGGCACAGCGCGGCGAAGGTGATGAATTCGGCGCTCATGCCCGACGCCGTCGCCACGGCCCCGATGCCGCCCTCCAGCGACGCAATCCGTTCCTCGAACGCGGCGACCGTGGGGTTGCCGATCCGCGAGTAGATGTTGCCGTACTTCTGCAGCGCAAACAGGTTGGCGGCGTCGGCCGTGTCCTTGAAGACGAACGACGTCGTCTGGTAGATGGGTACCGCCCGGGCCCCATGGGCCGAGTCGGGAGTGCCTCCGGCGTGGAGGGCGCGCGTGCGGAAACCGAAGCTGCGGTCAGCCATCAGACACCTGCCTTAATCTGGTCGTCAACAATGAAATCTAGGCCCTCTTTGCGGGCGAGGTCCGCTTCGAGCTCGCGGACAATGGGAAGGATGTCTTTGCCGAAGGCTTCGACTTCCTCCTGGAAGTGCAGGTAGCAGGTCAGCATGAGGTTCACGCCGATCTTCTTGTACTCGACGATGCGCTCGGCAATCTGCTCGGGCGTCCCGATGAGCTGGGTCTTGAACCCGTCGTTGTACTGGATCAGGTCCTCGAAGGACGAGTCGGCCCACATGCCCTTGCCGTCCTTGGTGGACGCGCCAGCCTCCTGGACCGCGTCGCGGAACCCTTCGACGGCCGGCTTGTGCGCCTTGGCCACAATCTCGCGGAGGGTTTCGCGGGCCTCCTTCTCGGTATCGCGGGCGATCACAAACCCGTTGAGCCCGAACCTCGGGTGCCGTCCGGCGTCGGCTGCTGACGCCTGCACGCCAGCGACGTTCTCCTTGAACCCCTCGAGGTCCTTCCCGTTGGAGAAATACCAGTCGGCCACCCGGCCTGCGGTTGCCTGTGCCGCCGTCGAGTTCCCGCCGAAAAAGATCTCCGGGTGCGGCCGCCCCGGCACGTCAACGGGTGGCGGGTTGAGGGTGAAGTCGGTGATGTTGTAGTACTTCCCGGTCTGGGAGAAGTTTTGCTCGGTCCAGAGGCCGCGGAGAATCCTGATGAACTCCTCGGTGCGGACGTACCGTTCGTCGTGCTCCAGCCACGGCAGCCCGAACCCGGTGAACTCACTCTTCAGCCAGCCCGAGACGATATTCACTGCCGCCCGACCACCGGAAATGTGGTCGGCGGTGATAATGAACTTCGCGAGGACACCGGGCTGCCACATGCCCGGGTGGACGGCGGCGATCACCTTCAGCTTTTCGGTCGCGCCGAGCAACGCCAGCGAGAATGAGGTGGCCTCATGCTGCTTGTCGGCGCCATACGACGCCGCGTACCGGGTCTGCGAGAGGGCGTACTCGAAGCCGGCATTTTCTGCAATGCGCGCCAGTTTTTTGTTGTAGTCGAAGTCCCAGCTGGTGCGCTGCTCAATGGTCGACACCACCAGCCCGCCGCTCACATTGGGAACCCAGTAGGCGAACTTGAGGGGTTGGGATAGATCAATAGCCATGAAAACCTCCATCGTGCCTGGCATTAGCACCCTAATGTCACTGCCGGGGCAGTGGCCAGGGTTGCTGCGGTGTCAATGAGCCAGATCTCTCGTACCGCTCGGGATGGTCACCACCAGTGTGGCAGCCCCATCGCGGTAGGCCAAGAATGTTGCTCAGCGTTGCAGGTGTCGTCCTCAGTCACATGATGCAGGGCCTTGAGGTCGCCCGAGCTTCGGATCGGTGATCAACCCGGACCGCGGGGGTCAAACTGGAGATCGGTGGGCGGTATGTTCGCCACCGATACCCACTTTGACCCCGGGACGGCGATAAAGGTCACTGAAACCGGGTGGAAGGTCTCCGGGACGGCCGGAGGATGAGGCGCCGGCCGCGCGCGGGGTCACGGTGCTGCCCTCGCGGCCAGGACCGCCGCGATTCCCGGCACGCAGGCCTCATTCTGCAGCGAGGTAGTGTCACCGAGCGTGGTTCCCTCGTACAGCTGGGTCAGCAGCCGGCGCATGATCTTCCCGGACCGGGTTTTCGGGACGTCAGCGACGACGACGACGGCGGCCGGCTTGGCGATCGGCCCGATCACCGTCCCGACGTGGTCCCGCAGGATCCGGGCCACCTCATCCTCGGCCCTTGCCCCTTGTGATGCAGCCAGCACGACGAACGCGGTAATGGCGTGACCGGTCAGCGGGTCGGCGACCGGGCACACCCCGGCCTCGACCACCCATGGGTGGGCCACCAGCGCCGATTCAATCTCGATGGTCGAGAGCCGGTGACCCGACACGTTGAGCACGTCATCGATGCGGCCGAGGATCCAGGTGTCGCCGTCGTCGTCGTACCGGGCGCCGTCACCGGCCAGGAACCAGCCCTGGGCGGCGAACTTCCGCCAGTAGGAATCCAGGTACCGCTGCGGGTCGCCCCAGACGGTCCGGGCCATGGCGGGGCCGGTCTGGTCCACCACAATCAGGCCCTGCACTCCGGGCGGGACTGGGCGCCCGTCGTCGTCGACAATCCGGGTACTCACGCCGGGGAGGGCGCGGGATGCGCAGCCCGGTTTGAACGACGCATCGGTGGGGCGGGGAGACAGGATGGCGGCGCCGGTTTCGGACTGCCACCACGTGTCCACCACCGGCGTGGTGCCGGATCCGAGGTGCTCCCTGAACCAGCGCCAGGCCTCAGGGTTGGTCGCCTCGCCAACGGTGCCGAGGAGCCGGATGCTGGAGAGGTCGTAACCGGACGGTACGCCGTCCGGGAACCAGCCCATCAGTGACCGGATCAGGGTGGGCGCCGTGTAGTAGCTGGTCACGCCGTAGCGCTCGATGATCTCAAAGTGCCGTCCCGGGTGGGGTGTGTTGGGGGTGCCCTCGAAGATTACTTGGGTGGCGCCGTTGGCGAGCGGCCCGTAGATCTCGTAGGTGTGGGCGGTGACCCAGGCCAGGTCGGCGGTACACCAGTGCACGTCGGTGTCCCGCCGGGCCGGGTCGGGGTGGCTGAACAGGTAATCGAAACTCCACGACGCCTGGGTGAGATACCCGCCGGAGGTGTGCACCAGGCCCTTGGGTTTCCCGGTGGTCCCGGAGGTGTACATGATGAACAGGGGAGTCTCGGCGTCGAATGCCTCGGCGGTGTGGTGCGGGGATGCGGCGCCGACGGCGTCATGCCACCAGACGTCGCGGCCCTCGGTCCACTCGATGTCACTGCCAGTGCGGCGGATCACCAGGACGTGCTCGATGCTGGTGGACCCTGACACGGCCTCGTCGGCGTTGGCCTTGACCGGCACCGCCAGGCCGCGACGGTACTGCCCATCGGTGGTGACCAGCAGTTTCGCACCGGTGTCTTCGACCCGGAACCGGAGCGCCTCGGCGGAGAACCCGCCGAACACCAGCGAATGGACCGCGCCGATCCGGGCGCAGGCCAGGGTGACGACGACGGTTTCCACCAGCACGGGCAGGTAGATGACCACCCGGTCGCCCTGGCCGATCCCGAGGTCAAGCAGGGCGTTGGCGGCGCGGGACACCTCGTCCTGCAGATCAGCGTAGGTAACTGTGCGCCGGTCGCCGGGCTCGCCTTCAAAGTGCAGGGCAACCTTGTCACCCCGCCCGGCGTTGACGTGGCGGTCCACGCAGTTGTGTGCCACGTTGAGACGGCCACCAACGAACCACTCGATCACCGGCACGGTGAGGTCTTCCTCCGCCCCGCCCGGGGCGGGGCGGGCCGGATCGAAGGTGTGCACGGTCGACCACTCGGTGGCCCAGTCCAGCCGGCGCGCCTGCCGCTCCCAGAACGCCAGCCGGCCGGTCTCGGTCAACGGGTCGGTTTCCTGCAAGGTCACGCCCATCGTCGCACCGCCCATTTTTCGGCAATCCCTAGGAGCGCGTCGGTGGTTTTGCCGATGACAGCCAGCAGGATGATCGCTAGGAAAATCCTGTCCACCCGTCCATTGTTTTGCGAGTCGCTGAGCAGATATCCCAGCCCCAGGGAAGAGGCGATCAGTTCCGCAGCGACCAAGAACAGCCACGCCTGGGCGAGGCCCAGCCGCAGTCCGGAGAAGACCGAGGGAATCACGGCAGGTAGCTGCACCGTGGTCAGCAGCTTGAACCCGTTGAGCCCGAACGCCCGGCCGGCCTCCACCAGGTTCCGGTCCACATGGCGTAACGCCAGATACACAGTGGTGAAGACCGGGAAGAAAGCCCCGATGAGGATCAACGTGATCTTCGAATCCTCACCGATCTTCATCCAGAGGATCAGCAGCGGCACCCAGGCCAGCGACGGAACGGCCCGCAGCGCGCCGATGGTCGGTGCGAGGAGGGCATCGGCGATCCGCGACAGTCCCACCAGGGAGCCGATCGCCAAGCCCAACGCGGCGCCGAAGGTGAAGCCCAGCAGCACCCGTTGGGTGGAGATGCCAACATGGGTCAACAGTTCGCCGCGCTGTATCAGCTCGACGGCGGCGTTGAACACTGTCGCGGGTGGCGGCACCTGGACGGCGCTGAACAGGCCGGTCACCGAATTCAGCTGCCACACGGTGACGATCAGCGTGGGCAGGATCAGTCCGAGGAGCAGGCGCACCCAGCCGAGCCGCAGCGGACCGGCCTGGGACCATCCCTGGGCCGGCCCACCCCGTTCGGGCTGCGGCTGGGCGGCGCCTGCCGTTGTGAGGGTGGAGCCTGGGGCTGCCAAGGGTGCAAGCCCCTCGGGCCTGACCACTCCCGTAACGCTGTTCCCGGTGAGATAGGGATTCCCGCCGTGGGTCATGAGGAGGCCTCAATCGCTGCGGGGTCCGCGTTACGCACCAGGGAGTCATCAAAGAGGGTGTCCAGTGCTTCATCGACCTGCTCCTGGCTGGAGACGTCACCGGATTCGACGAACACCGGTCCAATCTTCTCCAACACGGCCCGCTGCGCCTCGCCTGGGGCCGGGTCGACGTTGAGGTTGGTGCGGTCGATGATGACCGCGTTGGCGATCTCGACGTCGATTCCCGCCACCTCAGCGAGAATCTCGGCCGTTTCCTCAGGGTTTTCCGTCGCCCATTCGCGGGCCTTCTCGTAGGCGTTCACCACGGTCTGGGCCACCTCGGGGCTCTCCGCCAGGAAGTCTTCGGTGGCGTTGAGAAAGCCGTAGGTGTTGAAGTCGATGTCCCTGAAGAACAGGGTGGCTCCGTCCTGCTCGGCTGAGGCCATGATCGGGTCGAGCCCGGACCAAGCGTCGACCGACCCGTTGGCGAGGGCTGCCCGCCCGTCGGCGTGCTGCAGGTTCTGGACCGTCACCTCGGAGGGATCGATCCCGCCGGCCTCAAGGGCCTGCAGGAGGAAGAAGTAGGGGTCAGTCCCCTTCGTTGCGGCGATCGACTTGCCGCGCAGATCCTCGATCTCCTTGATGTCGGAATCCGCGTTGGTCACCAGAGCAGCCCATTCCGGCTGGGAGTAAATGTCGATCGCCTTGATCGGCGACCCGTTGGATCGGGCCAGAAGTGCTGCCGAACCGGCGGTCGAACCGACGTCGATAGCTCCGGCACGCAACGCCTCATTGGCTTTGTTCGAGCCGGCGGACTGGATCCAGTTGACGGTGATCTTCTCGGCAGCCAGCTCGTCCTCAAGCCACCCCTGTTCCTTGATGATCAGGCTCAGCGGGTTGTAGGTGGCGAAGTCGATATTCAGCTCACCACCGACGGGCCCCGCAAATTCGGCGTCCTCACCAGCCATGCAGCCCGTCAGCGTGAGCGAGGCGACGGCGGCCAGGGACACGACGGCCAGGACGGAACGGCGGGGGACAGGTGTTGGTTTGCGGTTCATGAGGATCCTTCGAGTGGGACAGTCGTCCGAGACGGGTTGTGTGAGACGAGCAGAAGTGAGGTGGTGCAAGTGCGGCGCTGGGTACGGAGAGACTGCGAAGCGGTGAGGTAGTGGCGCCCGTGGGCAGAGCGGAGAAGAGGAGGACGCGGCCTAGTGGCCGGTGACTCCGAGGGAAGCCAGCAACGAGCTGCGCATTCGGCCCAGATCCGCCGAGTTGCGGTTGCGGGGGCGGTGACCGGGCACGGTCAACACTTCGGCAATTGTCGCGCCGGGGCGGTCACCGTCGGCGCCAAGGACGATGATGCGGTCCGCGAGTTGCAGTGCTTCGTCGACGTCGTGGGTCACGAGCAGCACAGTGGTGGGCTGGGCGCGGTGAATATCGAGCAGGAGGTCCTGCATCTTGATCCGGGTGAGGGCGTCCAGCGCACCGAACGGTTCGTCGAGGAGGAGGACGCCCGGGTTGCGGGCCAGCGCGCGCGCCAGGGAAGCCCGCTGCGCCATTCCGCCGGAGACTTCCCGCGGCCGGTGCTTGGCGAACGAATCCAGTTCGACCAAGTGCAGCAGTTCGGCCACTTTCGCTTTGCCTTCGCTGGCGCTGGAAGCTTTGGGTAGTCCGATCGCCACATTGGCCTGCAGGGTGTGCCAGGGCAGCAGCCGTGGCTCCTGGAAGGCGACGGCGCAGCGTTCGTCGATACCGTGGACTTCAAGACCGTCGATGAGTACCGATCCGGCGTTGAGTGCGTCGAGTCCGGCGACCGCCCGTAACAGGGTGGACTTGCCGCAGCCGCTGGGCCCCAGAATGGCAAGTACCTCGCCGGCCTGAACCTCGAAGTTGATGTCCCGCAGGACGGCGCGGCGGTCGGAGGCGGGGCCGAAGCTGCGCCCCAGGCCGATAAAGGTGATGTCGAGTGCCTGCTTGGTGGCCAGGGAAGTTCGCGGGTGTGGTGATGCCAGAACGCTCATAGAGTCAACTCCATCGGTCCTGGCGGTAGCACCCTACTGTCACCGGTTAACTGTGGGCAGCCGGATGGCCAGGGTTGCTGCGGCTTCATCGATCCAGGTCTCTCGGCCGCTCGGGATGGTCAAGCCCTACTAAACCCCTGTACGCCGGTGATGTGCAAGTGTGGGCGTAACAATCAGTTATCTCCGGGCTCCAGGGTGTGGCGGTATCCAATGCTGGGAAGATGCTCGGCGGTCCAGGGGTCACGGGACCGGACGGGCGGAGCCTGCCCGGAACCGTCCCGAACGATGGCCCTGAATACCTGCACCGCGGCAGTAAATATTGCGATCAATGCGAAGGCTGTCATCAGTTCCATACCCTTGATGATCCGCTCGCCCAGAATCGAAAAACAGTGGCGGAAATGACCATGTTCAACAAATTCCTGCCATACTGGTCTCGTGCTGAAAAGTGTTGCGGTGGTAGTCCTCCCGGGCATGGCGCCCTTCGAATTCGGTGTGGTGTGCGAGGTCTTCGGATCAGACCGTACCGCCTACGGGGTGCCTCCCTTCGACCTTCGGATCTGCGCTGACAGGCCAGGCTTGGTGCCAACCAGTCTGGGTTTTGCCATTGAAGTTGACAACGATCTGTCGCCCGTTGCCACAGCCGACCTCGTAGTTGTGTGCCCCTACGACGGCGGGCGGACGCTACCCCAGCCCGTCATCGATGCCTTGCGGCAGGCAAACGAGCGGGGCGCCTGGATCCTTTCCGTCTGCAGCGGGGCATTCGTCTTGGCGGAGGCGGGACTGCTCGACGGGCGGCGGGCCGCAACCCATTGGAAGTATTCTCTGCGGCTGGCCGATGACTATCCGGAAGTTACGGTCGACGAGGATGTGCTTTACGTCCAGGACGGCAACATCATTACCAGTGCAGGTTCCGCGGCAGGAATCGACGCCTGTCTCCATCTGGTGCGGACCGAGCTGGGTAGCAAAGTTGCCAATGCAATAGCCCGGGGAATGGTGGTTCCACCTCACCGGGACGGAGGGCAGGCGCAGTACATCGACCGGCCGTTCCCGACTGTCAACGGGGACACAATGGAGCATCTTCTGGTCTGGTTGGGCGACCATCTGGAAGAGGACCAGCCCGTCAGCGCCCTCGCTGCCCGGATGCACATGTCCGAGCGCACGTTCGCCCGGAGATTCCGGGCTGAGACGGGAGCCACCCCGGCCGCCTGGGTCAACACCCAACGACTGTTACGTGCGCAGGTGCTCCTCGAGGAAACGGAGCTCAGCATTGACGCTGTAGCGACCAATTCAGGCTTCGGACAGGCTGTCCTGCTGCGGCACCATTTCAATCGGGCCCTTGGCATCAGCCCGGCCAGCTACCGCAGAACTTTCCGGGGAAAGCACCCCACGCAGGTAACTGTTCCGACTGGCAACTGATCGGATACAAGTGAGAGGCACCATGGCACACCGCAACGATCCCGAGTTGATCCGCTCCCTGCTCACGACGCCGGCGCGCTGGGCGGTGGTGGGACTATCCAATAACCCCCGGCGGGCAGCGCTCGGCGTCTCCCGGTTCCTGATCGACCACCTGGGGATGGAGGTCATCCCGGTGAGCCTCAAGGGTGATTCGGTACACGGGCAGACCGGGTATCAGCGGTTGGCCGATATCCCGGGGACCGTCGACGTCGTCGACTGCTTTGTGAACTCCTCGAAGGTGGGGGCGGTGGTGGACCAGGCCATTGCGGTGGGCGCGAAGGCCGTCTGGCTGCAGCTTGGGGTCATCGACGAGGCGGCAGCGGCTCGCGCGACGGCGGCGGGCCTCGCCGTCGTGATGGATACCTGCCCGGCGATGGAGGCTCCGGGTCTGGGGCTGTAACGTCAGCTACATTCTCTGGTATTTGGAGCGGATCACTAGGAACACACCGTAGGCGATCAGGCCCAGGGCGACGACGCCGAGGATCCACGCGCCATACGGCTGGTCCTGCAGGGACTTCAGGGCGCCGTCCAGGCCGGTGGATTCTTCGGGATTGTTCTTCACCGTCGCGACAATGAACAGCAGGCCCAGCACCAGCAGGGCAACACCCTTGGCGATGTAGCCAACCATGCCAAGCCGGATCACCGCGGTGCCCGCGCCGTTGCCTGGTAGCCCGGACAGGTTCTTGGTGAAATGTTTGGTGGCGCCGCTGTACACAAAGTAACCGCCGACGATCATCACCGCGGCGCCAACAGCCATCAGCAGGACCGAGCCGGCGGGGTTGGACATGAGGGAGGCGCTCAAGTTCTGGGTGCTTTCGCTGCTGTCTTTGCCGCCACCCGCGGCGTACGTGGCGAAGCTGCCGCCGATGACACCATAGGTGACCGCTTTGGCGCCGTTTTTCGCGCGGAACTTGAGCTTGTCGGAATCTTTCAGGCCGCGGGCGCCGAAGAACACTTCGCTGAGCAGGAACAGGGCCAGGGCGATCGAGCCAATGGCGCATCCCCACAGGAGTAGCGCCCCGCCGGGGCCGTCGCCCAGCGCGCTGATTGCGCCGCCCTGGTCGGCGCTACCGGACCCGCCCATCGCCACGCGGAGCGCGATCACGCCGATCAGCAGGTGGAGCAGGCCGGCGGCGATGTAGCCAGCCCGGGCCGCAATCTCTAGTGCCTTGGACTCCGAGACATCCTCGGCGACATCCACTGCCTTATCGGCCTGGCGTTTTGCCTCGCTCATGGTGCGCTCCTGCGGTTGGTGTCCTCCCATCCTGCCACTAGTTAGCGGTACGCTCACCCTATGGATCCGGTTGACCTGCGGGAGCTGTGCCTGGCGCTGCCGGGCACTTTCGAGGACTTCCCTTTCGGCCCTGCAGCGTCGGTGTTCAAGGTGATGGCTCCCGCGGGTACCGCGAAAATGTTCGCGTTATCCGATCTGTCGGACCCGCAGTTGTCGGTGAGCCTGAAGTGTGAACCTCAACTGGCGGAGCAACTGCGCGCCGCGCACCCGGAAATTGTGGGCGCCTACCACCTGAACAAAACTCACTGGAATGGTGTGTCGTGCACCGGCCGTCTCCCGGATCCGATGATCCGCGACATGATTGAGGATTCCTATGACCTCCTGGTGGCATCCCTGCCCATGAGGGACCGCGTAATGCTCGGCTGGAGCAGATGGGCAGCAGATGACGACACCTAGTTTCACCTATGAACCAGTTGGATTGAGTCAGCGCGGCGAATCCCCGGACGGCTTCCGGACGGTCAGCCGGCGGGTCAGGGTAGGCGCGGGGCACGCCGCGTATGCCCGCCTGGCGGATGGCATCCTGTCCTGGCAACTGCACCGCGGTGCCGGTCTCAGTGTGCCCGCAGACCAAGGGCGCGCCGTCGTCGGTCGCGAGGTGGTTCCCGGCTTCGGCGTCGGCCGGTTGCGCCTGCCGGCACCTTGCCGTGTGGTGTGGGCCGAGGAACCGGCCGACGACGGCGGTGCGCAGCGCGCCGGGTTCGGATACGGCACCTTACCTGGACACCCGGAACGCGGCGAAGAAGCCTTCATCGCCGCGCTGGCTCCGGACGGGGCGGTCTATTTCGAGGTGTTTGCCTTCAGCCGGCACGCCAACTGGTTCTTCGTCCTGGGCGCACCGGTGGCCCGGTTCTGCCAGGAGCTCGTCACCCGTCGGTATATCGCCGCCGCGCAACGGCTGGCCCGTTAGTTTCTCCACCCAAGGTGCCGGGCGGGTGCAGGTTTCCCCACCTTCTGGCCCTTACCCTGCGTGTCGCAGTGCAACACGCAGGGTTTCTGGGCGACCCAGACGACAAGGTGGGGAGACCTGCACGGTCAACGGGTGCTCAACAGCGGCACCCGCAAAGTGAACCGGACCAGCTGTTAGGCGAAGTGGGCGGGCAGGGTTGAGTCGTGGGCCGCGCGCAGCTCGGGCAGCGGCAGGGTGAAGTGCCCCTGGACGTCGAGGGTGCCGCTTTCGACGTCGACCACACCGATGCGCAGGTGCGGGTAGTTACGTGCTGTACACATGTCGTTGAACCGCACCTCTTCGGAGCGTGCGACGCTGACGACGGCGCGCCCCTGGGACTCGGAGAACAGCGCGGTGAACGGGTCGACGCCGTCGCGCTCGCAGAGCTCATCGATGCCGATCCGCGCGCCGACGCCAAACCGCAGGGCAGCCTCGGAGAGTGCAGCAGCGAGCCCACCCTCGGACAGGTCGTGGGCGGCGTCGATCATGCCGTCACGGGAGGAGTTGATCAGGATGGCGGCGAGGGTCTTTTCCGCCGTCAGGTCCGCCACCGGTGGCTGCCCGCCGAGGTGGCCGCGCAGGTTGGCCCACTCGGAGCCGTCCAGCTCATCCCGGGTGGTGCCGAGCAGGTAGATGGCCTGGCCGTCGTCGCGCCAGCCCGACGGGGTGCGGCGGGCGACATCGTCGAAAACGCCCAGCACACCCACCACCGGGGTCGGATGGATGGCGACGCCCCCGGTCTGGTTGTACAGCGAGACGTTGCCGCCGGTCACCGGGACCCCGAGCTCCTGGCAGGCATCCGCCAGGCCGCGCACGGTCTCGGCGAACTGCCACATCACTTCGGGGTCCTCTGGGGAGCCGAAGTTCAGGCAGTCCGTGACGGCCAGCGGCTTGGCGCCCGTGGTGGCGACGTTGCGGTACGCCCCGGCCAACGCCAGGCGCGCGCCCTCGTAGGGGTTGAGGTAGGAGTAGCGGCCGTTGGCGTCGGTGGAGATGGCGACGCCGAGGCCGGTCTCCTCGTCGACGCGGACCACACCGGCGTCGTCGGGCATGGCCAGCGCCGTGTTGCCCTGCACAAACCTGTCGTACTGGTTGGTGATCCAGTCCTTGGAGCACATGTTGGGGGACGCCATCAGTTCCAGCACCGCGGCGCGCAGGGCGTCGCCGTCCGCGGAGGCCGGTCGGTCGCCATCGAACGTGTCCTCCTGCAGTGCGTCCTGCCAGGACGGCCGGTGGAACGGACGGTGGTAGACGGGCCCGTCGTGGGCGACAGTGCGGGGATCGACGTCGACAATCTTCTCGCCAGCCCACTCGATGATGAGCCGGCCGGTATCGGTGACCTCGCCCAGCCAGGAGAACTCGACATTCCACTTCTCCATGATGGCTTCGAACGCGGCGGCGTTGGCGGGGGTGACCACGGCCATCATGCGTTCCTGCGACTCGGACATCAGGATTTCGCCGGGGGTCAACGACGGATCGCGCAGCAGGACGTCGGTCAGCTCAACGTGCATGCCGCCGTCGCCGTTCGACGCCAACTCGGAAGTGGCACAGGAGATGCCGGCGGCACCGAGATCCTGAATGCCCTCGACGACCGAGGCCTTGAACAGTTCGAGGCAGCACTCGATGAGCACCTTCTCGGCGAACGGGTCGCCCACCTGCACGGCTGGGCGCTTCGACGGCTTGTCGGCGTCAAAGGATTCGGAGGCCAGCACCGAGGCACCGCCGATACCGTCGCCGCCGGTGCGGGCGCCGAAGAGCACCACCTTGTTGCCCACGCCCGAGGCATTCGCCAGACGGATGTCCTCGTGCCGCAGGACGCCGACAGCCAGTGCATTGACCAGCGGGTTGCCCTGGTAGACGGAGTCGAACACCACTTCACCGCCAATGTTCGGCAGGCCGAGGGAGTTGCCGTACCCGCCGATGCCGGACACGATGCCGTGCACCAGACGTGGGGTGTCGGGGTGGTCGATGGCACCGAACCGCAGCGGATCCATGATCGCGACCGGACGGGCGCCCATCGAGATGATGTCACGCACAATGCCGCCGACGCCGGTCGCTGCACCCTGGTAGGGCTCCACGAAGGAGGGGTGGTTATGGGATTCCACCTTGAACGTGACGGCCCAGCCGTCACCGATGTCGACGACGCCGGCGTTCTCGCCGATACCCACCAGAAGGTGCTCCTTCATGGCGTCGGTGACCTTGTCGCCGAACTGCGCCAGGTGCACCTTCGAGGATTTGTAGGAGCAGTGCTCGCTCCACATCACCGAGTACATGGCCAACTCAGCGGCGGTGGGGCGGCGGCCGAGGATCTCCACCACACGGTCGAACTCGTTTTCCTTCAGGCCGAGCGCGGCCCACGGGAGTCCGACGTCGGGAGTCTCGGCAGCGTGGGCGACGGTGTCGATGTTGAATTTGCGGGCCTCGGCGGGCGCGGCGGAGCTATTGAGGGTCACTTACTTAACCAGCTTCTTGAGTACAGAGGTGAATATTCCCAGACCGTCGGTGCCGCCACGGACGCCGACCGCCCCGGTCGCTGAGGAGTCGGGACCGAAGCCGGCCTCGACAGCGTGCTCCGGATGGGGCATCAGGCCCACCACGTTCCCGGCCGCGTTGGAAATCCCGGCAATGTCGCGGCGGGATCCGTTCGGGTTGCCGCCCACGTAGCGGAACACCACCCGGCCCTCACCCTCCAGCACATCGAGGGTCCGCTCGTCCGCAACGAACTGCCCGTCCTGATTCTTCAGGGGGACAACGATTTCGTCGCCCGCAGCGTAGGAACCGGTCCACGCGGTGGAGGAGCTCTCGACGCGCAGACGCTGGTCACGGCAGAGGAAATGTAAATGGTTGTTCTTAATCATGGAGCCGGGCAGCAGGTGCGCCTCGGTGAGAACCTGGAATCCGTTGCAGATCCCGAGCACCGGCAGCGCGCTTTCGCCACCGGAGGCGGCGGCGGTGATCTGCTCCATCAGGGGGGCGAAGCGGGAGATGGCCCCGGCCCGCAGATAGTCACCGTAGGAGAAACCGCCGGGGATAACGACGGCGTCAACGTTCTGCAGGTCGTGGTCGCCATGCCAGAGGGGGACGGCGGTGCCACCGGCGAGGCGCACCGCGCGGGCGGCGTCGCGGTCGTCAAGTGAACCCGGGAAGGTAACAATCCCAACTCGAACCGAACCCAGCTCCGGCGAGGTCTCCGCTGCGAGCATCTGAGTCACTTCACGGCCTCGCCGGGGCCGTCGGTGAGCACCTCAACGCGCGTGACGTCTTCGATGACCGGGTTGGACAGCAGGGTGGCCGCGGCCGAGCGTGCCTGCGCCAGCAACTCCTCGGTCACCTCGCCGTCAACGGTGAGTTCGAAACGTTTTCCTTGGCGGACCCCGGAGAAGCCGGTAAACCCCAGCCGCGGCAACGCCCCGGCAATGGCCTTGCCCTGCGGGTCAAGGATCTCGGGTTTAGGCATGACGTCAACAATTATCCGGGGCATCCGGTTACTCCTGGGCTCAAGGTGCGTTAAATGCAGTGGCTTCGGAGGTGCCGTCTCACGCTGAGAAGAAATGGTGAATCCAGCGCTCCGCGAGCTTGCCGTCCCAGTCTAACGGGGATCACCCTCCACCCGTCATCTGGGTCGGCGGGGAACGGTGTTCAGCGAGGCGCCGGCTACAGGGTGCCCGTGCCGCCCGGTGTTCCTAGCAGCGGCTCAAACATGGCCCACCGGGCAATTTCGCAGCCGTTCTCCCGGGAGAAGCTGGCGGTGACCTGTTCTCCGCCGACAGTGCCTTTCACGACGGCGGTCTCCGGGCCGCCGTATTGCTGGGTGCACATCGTGCCGGGGTCCGGCTTGGCCACGATCAGGTCACCGTGCGAGCTGAGCGCCTGGCACGCCGCAGCGGGATCCGGCAACTTTGATTCCCCCACGGGTGCACCCGCTGTACATTCCAGTTCGTAGGTGACCCGTTCGGCGTCGTCGCCAATGGTGACAACGATGGTGAGCTGGGAGTCAGCGGCGGGGCCTGCGCTCGCCGACGGCTCGGGAGCTGTTGTCGGCGCCTGGGTAGTCGGGTCGGCGGTCGCTGATCCCGGCGGTGTACCACCGCTGCCCGCACCACAGCCGGAGAGCACCAGCAGGATCATGCTGGCACCGGCCAGAACACCCAGCGGCGTCGACGGGCGGCGGGAAGGGTCTTCGCGGATCATGGCATCTCTCCTTCTCCTGCCGACGGACTGCGCCCCGGCTGCTGTTTGGCCGGTTGCCCGGTGGCGCGAAGGGACGGTCACTAGATTAACGCTGGCCCACTCTCCGTCAGTTCCACGTCATCCAAAGCGGTACTCAATCGTTGCCGAAGTTGCTGGGACTCCTCGGAGAACCCACGTTGCAGACGGGCGTACTCGGCGCGGCCTCCGGGGGTTTCGATGCGGATCGGGGCATAGCCCCAGGCTCCGAGGTCATAGGGCGAGGCCCGCATGTCCATCGCCCGGATCCGCCACGCCAGGTCAAAGCAGTCCATCACCAGGTCGCTGGAGAGCAAGGGGGCGAGCTTGTACGCCCACTTGTACAGGTCCATGTTGGCATGCAGGCACCCGGGTTGTTCGAGGTCGCGCTGCGTTTCCCGGGTGGGCTGCAGCGCGTTCAGGGGTACCGCCTGAGGGGTGTAGAACCGGAAGGCGTCGAAGTGGGTGCAACTGATCTTGCTGTCTTCGACCAGTTGGTCGGTTCCCTCAGCCCCGAGCCGGAGTTTGAGGTACTCATGGCGCACTCCATTGACCTGCGACCGGTACGCCATCGCCCACTCGTGCAGGCCGAAACAGCCCAGCTGAGCCCGCCGGGCCTGCGTGCGGCGGACAATGATTGCGGCGAAGTGCAGTGCCTCCGCCCGGTCGCGGCGGAACCCGTCGACGTCGGCGGTGACGGCGTCGACGTCGTTCTCCAGCGCCAACTCCGTCCGCTCGGCTATTGTGAGCGTCCGGTAGTGCTTCCAGGTGGTCCGTTCGGCGGCTTCCGAGCCGGTGAGCACGACGCCGGCTCCCGGGTGCCAGCGCGACAGCTGGCCCGGTTTCATCGTGTAGTAGGTGAACAGGAAGTCCTCGACGGGGTGCTTCAACCCGGCGGAACGCCGTTCCAGGTAGGGACGCGCGAAGGGCTCGACCCGCGCTTGGTGGAACGCGGCGGCGGCGAGCCACTGCTCCGGTCGCAGCACGGTCAGGGCACCAGGCCGGGCCGACGTCGTCGCACTGATCGATAGGCTGCTCACCCTTCCAGTGTCTCACCGCGATTACCACCGGTCGAAGCCGTGGACCGGTCAGGCAGGGAGGATGATGGAGGGAGGAAACGTTGATCGACCAGCAGTCCGGAAGGAACACCATGGCGAGGAAGCCCAGTTTTGTGCAGCGGTTCATGAAGGCCACGGGTCGGGCTCGCGCAGTGTTCGGGCCGGCCCAGAGCAGTTCACTGGATCACCCCATGACCCGGGAAAACGAGGCGCTGCTCAAGGACCGTGAAGCCGACGCCGCGCAGTGGGAAACGGTGAAGCGCCCGGACGGCAGCACCTACATTGTGCCCAGGAACTAGCCGACCCGCTGACCACCTCGAACCAGCACGCGACAGTGAGAATGGATATCACGAAGAAGATCGACTCCTGCAGCGCGGGCCCCGGTGGAATCGATGGTGCTACCGGAGACCATTCTCCGCCAGCCGGTCGCCTGAACAGGCTGGACGAGTTGCCGACTAAGTTCACTTTAAGAGGCGCCTTTTCCGTCCCGCGGCGGTAAAATTGGCCGCAAGCGTATCGCGCGAAGAAGAAGGCGGTTCGAATGAGAAATCCCACCAGGGGGTCGCCACGGAAGTGGCTAAAGAACCCCGCCAGAGTTTTCCTGGGCCCGGCAGAGCGGAGTGATCCCACCCTCCCCGTCGTACACCGGGACGACGAGTTTGAGAAGGCGTCGAAGACCGATCTCGACGGCTTCGAGGTGGAGGAGGATTCGACGGGGCACCACTACGCAGTACGGAAGGAGCACCCGCCGACCCGGGCGCCGGAGGCACCGATGAAGTACGACGACTGGTCAGGCAAAAAGGCTCTGCATACCGAAGATTAGCGACCGGTGCCAGCGTGCACGGTGGCCACCGTTTCACCGTCCAGGTCGAATGCCGCGTGGACGGCCTGGACGGCTCGGTCCAACAGTTCCGCATCGGTCACCACCGAGATCCGGATTTCGGACGTCGAGATCATGTCGATATTCACCCCGGCGTCGGAGAGGGCCTTGAAGAACCGGTAGGACACCCCGGGGTTCGACCGCATTCCCGCGCCGATCAGGGACAGCTTACCGATCTTCTCGTTGTAGTCGACGCTCTCGTAGCCCACCCGGTCCTGGGCGGCTTTCAGAGCAGCCAGCGCTTCGGAGCCTTCAACGATCGGCAACGTGAAAGATATGTCGGTCCGCCCGGATCCATGCGTGGAAACGTTCTGCACAATCATGTCGATGTTGGAGTGCGCTCCAGCAACAATCCCGAAGATTTCTGCGGCCTTGCCGGGAATGTCGGGTACTCCCACCACGGTGACCTTCGCTTCCGAACGGTCATGGGCGACGCCCGAGATGATGGGTTGTTCCATGGGATCTCCCTCTTGAATTTTGATGTGGTCATCGGGGCTGGGCAGTACCCAGGTACCCTCCCGCTCGCTGAACGAAGAGCGAACGTGCAGGCGGACGCCGAACCGTCGGGCATACTCGACGCTGCGCAGATGCAGGATCTTCGCGCCCGACGCCGCCATCTCAAGCATTTCCTCACTGGAGATCTCGTCGATCTTCCGGGCGCTCGGTACCACTCGCGGGTCAGCGCTGTAGATGCCGTCGACGTCGGTATAGATCTCGCACACATCCGCATCTAACGCGGCGGCCAACGCCACCGCAGTGGTATCAGACCCGCCCCGACCCAGCGTGGTGATGTCGTTACTCTCGCGGCTCATCCCCTGGAAGCCAGCGACGATTGCGACGTCGCCGCGGTCAATAGCGGTTTTGATCCGGTGCGGCGACACGGAAATGATGCGGGCGCGGCCGTGAATGGCGTCGGTGATCATGCCAGCCTGGCTGCCGGTGAAGGACTGTGCCGAGGCGCCAAGCCCCTGGATCCCCATGGCGAGCAGCGCCATCGAAATGCGCTCGCCAGCGCTCAAAAGCATGTCCATCTCACGGGGGTTGGCGACGACGTCGTTGGACACCTGTGCGGCAAGATCAAGCAGCTCGTCGGTGCTGTCGCCCATCGCCGACACGACGACAACTACCTGGTGGCCGGAGCGCTGAGTCTGCACGATCCGCTGCGCGACGCGCTTGATCCCGGCGGCGTCCCCAACTGAGGAGCCACCAAACTTCTGGACGATCAAGCTCATGCGCACGCTCGCTGACGGAAAGGTGGGTGATGCTGTGCGACATCGTTGGCGCTGCGGTTGACGGTCCAAGTTTAGCCCTGCGGGATTTGCGTCAGCCAATTATGCGTCCGATTGTTCCGCCCAAGATCCCCTGAACGTGACGCAAGTCGCATAGTGTTCAACTATGAACAACGAGTATGGGGGAATCGTTGCCAGGGGGATTGCAAGGAGTTTCGGCTCCGTTGCGGCCATCAGGCACATCGACTTTGCGGCGCCGCCTGGGGAGGTGACAGCGTTGATTGGGCCCAACGGCTCGGGTAAGACCACTCTGCTGCTGATCCTCGCCTCGCTGCTGGCGCCCGACAGTGGGACGCTCACCGTGGGCGGTGTGGACCCGATGCAGGACGCAGCCGCAGTCCGGCGCAGGGTCGGGTGGATGCCGGACACTTTGGGGGTCTGGGAATCGCTCACCGCCACCGAGATCCTCACCACCATGGGTTCGCTCTATGGGATGCCGGTCGACCAGCGCCGCGACCGCGCTGCAGGGTTGCTTGCGGCCGTCCGGCTTGAGGAATTCGCCGATAAACCCGCGCGGGTTTTGTCCCGCGGGCAGCAGCAGCGGCTGAGCTTGGCCCGCGCACTGATCCACGACCCGACCGTGCTCCTCCTGGATGAGCCGGCGTCCGGACTAGACCCCGGGTCCCGGGTGGAACTTCGCGCCACACTCCGCTCCCTGGCGGACCAGGGGAAGACCATTGTGGTGTCCAGTCATGTACTCTCCGAACTCGACGAGATCGCCGACCGGGCCGTGTTCATCAACAGGGGTGAGTCGGTCAAGAATCAGACCCTCGACGAAGCCGGCACCCAGATCCGCCGCTACTACATCCAGGCAGATCCTCTGCAGCCGCTGGCCGACGCGCTGGCCAGTCACGGCGTCGAGTTCGAGGTGCGTGGGGATTCCCGTCGCACCGAGTATCAGGTGCTGGTCAGCAGCACCGACCAGGCGGCGTGGCTTCTGCGCACCCTGGTCCTGGCTGACGTCGCCATCACCGCCTTCGCGCCTGCCGGCGGCGCCCTCGAAGAAACCTATATGAGCCTCGATACGGACAGACAATGAGTATCTCTACCACCGAACAGCCTGGTTCCACCGGTGCCGCCTCCGACCTGGTCTTGACCTATTGGGGTGGGGTGAAAGCAGTCTTCGGCCTGGAAATGCGGCAGCGGCTCCGAGCCAAGGCCTGGTACATCATGCTGGTCGTCTGGTTCTTCGTCATCGGCCTGGTGTTCCTGCTGGCGTCAGTGACGACGGCGTCGGCCTTCGGAACCGGGGCCATCCTGTTCGACCTTGTGGTGGGCTTCGTTTTGTTCTTTGGGCTTCTCGTCGCGCCGGGGCTCTCCGCCAACGCGGTCAACGGCGACCGCGCCGCCGGCACTCTTGCCATTTTGCAGATCACCCTGCTGACTCCCGGTCAGATCCTGTGGGGTAAATGGTTTGCCTCGTGGGTGGCGTCGCTGGCCTTTCTGCTGGTCAGCACACCGTTCATCTTCTGGGCGCTTGCGTTGGGAGGGGTGAATCCCGCCGAGGCGTTTGTCTCACTACTGATGCTCAGCATCGAGTTGGGCTTGGTGTCGGCGATCGGCATCGGAATTTCGGCTCTGGCCAACCGACCTCTGTTCTCCATTGTGACCACCTACATGGTGGTGGCCCTGCTGGGCATTGGGACTCTGATCACGTTCGGGCTGAGCTACGCACTGGTCGAAGAGGACAACGTGGAGGTGTCCTACTCGTTCGTGGACTATCCGCCCGGCACTGACTTCTCGACGGAGATTCCAGCGTCGGTGGAGATGGAATGTGTCACCCAGACCGAGATTCAGACCGTGCACCACACGGAGCGGACGGCGTGGCTGCTGGCCGCCAACCCGTTTGTCATCGTGGCCGACTCGGTTCCCTACTCCCGCGGTGGTGACTTTGGGCAGGCGGCGACGCCGATGAGCCCCGATGCGTCTATCCAGCCTGGCGTGATGGAGGGCATCAGCCAGGGAGTCCGTTTCCTCCAGGCTGGCCCCGACTACGAGACGACCTGCGAGGAAGCGCAAGGTTTTGGACGGGACCTGCCCGAGGGTGGGTTCCCGATGTGGCCCCTGGGTTTGGTGCTGCAGTCGGCGCTGGCCGGGACCCTGCTGTGGCTTGGACGCCGCAAACTCGAGACCCCCGTCCGGCGGTTGGCGCAGGGGACGCGGATCGCCTGACCCGGGTGAGCAAAGTGGACCGGACGGGTCAACCTGGAGATCGGTGAGCGGAATGTTGCACACCGATCTCCAGGTTGACCACCGGATCGGCGTTCGTGGGCCAGCGACCATCGGTCGGCTGCCCGGGACCGGCTAGGAAACGGTGCGGCGCCCCTCGAAGGCGCGTCCGAGGGTCACTTCGTCAGCATATTCGAGGTCGCCTCCCACCGGCAGGCCGGAGGCCAGGCGGGTCACCTTGATCCCGATAGTTTTGAGCATTCGCGCCAGGTAGGTGGCGGTCGCCTCGCCCTCAAGGTTGGGGTCGGTGGCGATGATAATCTCTTCGATCTGATCGTCAGAGAGCCTGCTGAGGAGTTCGCGGATCCGGAGCTGATCAGGACCGATGCCCGCGATAGGGTTGATGGCGCCGCCAAGCACATGGTAGCGGCCTCTGAAGGATCGGGTGCGCTCGACGGCGATGACGTCCTTTGACTCTTCCACCACGCAGATCGCTGTCGGATCGCGGCGCGGATCGCGGCAGATTCCGCAGGTTTCCTGCTCGGCAACGTTGCCGCACACCGCGCAGAACTTGACCCGTTCCTTCACCGTGACGATGGCGTTGACGAGACGCTTAATGTCCTCACCGTCGCCCTCGAGAATGTAGAAGGCAAGCCGTTGAGCCGATTTCGGCCCGACCCCCGGAAGCCGGCCCAGTTCGTCGATGAGCTCCTGGACTGCGCCTTCGTACACTGGACCTTCTTCTGGTTGCTGAATTCATGCGTCGGAGCGCTACTGGCTGTCGACGCCGCGTTCCTCGATGAGTTTTCCGTTGAGGATGCGTTCGATGGCTGAGCGTCCAACCAGCCCTGACTCCTCGATGGTTTCATCATCGGCGCTAGGCTCGTCCTCGACGTAGACCAAGTCTACGGCGCCTTTCCTCGGATTAGCCGCTTCCTCCTCAAGCCGCTTCCGCTCTGCTTCGTCGAGGAGACGCTGGTACCGGCTGAGCGGCTTCGCTGGTGGGGTGGCGACCGCGGGTGGAGGAGAGGGCTGTTCGGGCGCGGGGTCCCGTGGAGGTTGCTGGTGCTGTGGGCTCGCCGTTTCTGCCGTCGGACGTTCCTGGGTCCCTTCCCGGGCTGGTGCCCCGGCCTGCACCGGTGCCGTGCCCTGTTGCGGGTCGGACAGCGAGGGACGGCGGGTGGACAATGTCTGTTCGGCCGGGCTTGTGGGTTGAGGCGTTTGCCAGGCATCGCTTTCTGGACCCAGATCGTATTCGTCGGAGGGCGGCTCGACAGAAGCCCACGAATCGTCTGGCTCCGAGACTGCTACCTTGCTTCGCTGCGCCCGACTCGCGGGAGCAGTTGGTGCGGCGGGGGATTGCCGGGGGTGGTCGCCCTGGTCTGCGCCGGTGCTTGGGCCGGTATTCCAGCGGGCTGGCGTCGCCCCGCTTGGCTGTTCAGCCGCGCGAGAGGGGGTGGCTGTGGCCGCACCGGGTGGCGGGGAAATCGCTGGCGCAGAGGGTGACGACGGCGCAGAGGTTGTCGAGGAGGGGGTGGATGATGCTGCCGGTGCGGCGTTCAACGGTGCTGGCTGCGAGGGTGGCTGGTCCGTCGGGGCGACTTCCGCGGGGGTGCCTGCGGACGGTGTGGGATCGGAGGACGGTGCCGCAGCCGCAGCCGCGGTTGCAGCCGCAGGTGCAGGTTGGCGAGGGCCGGTAAGCGCCTCGCGCGAAGGCGTCATGGCCGGGAGTGCCTGGCTGCGCTGTCGTGTTTCGGGCGTCGAGCTGCTGGGAGGCTCCGTCGGCGCCTGCCGACTAGTGGGTACTTTTGGGTTTGGCTCACCCGCTGACGCTGCTCCGTCGTGGAGAACTTCGATGGTGACGTTCAAGGCAAGGATCGCGTGGATCGCCTGCTTCACATTGTCGATGTGGGTGCCGCGTTGGAACGCGATGGCGTTCCCCTGCGTCGCGAAGGCGAGCACCAACTGGTTTCCGTTCATGGTCCGCGGTTTGGCGTCGGGATTGACGTTGAGCCAGGTGGTCCGTTTGATCCGGGCCAGTTCGTCCATAATCTCCGGCCACGCGCGGCGGATCATCTCCACCGGCGGAGCGCCGGACACGGCCGGAGCCGATGCTGGTTCCTGTTGGGAAGATTCCGGTTCGGCGGGAGGTGAAGTGGCAGGAGCCCGAGCTGGTGTAGTCGAGCTTTCCAGCGCCGAGGAGCCCGGCTCTGACGCGGTCGGAGCTGGTGTAGCGGACGCCCCGTCGTCCGGCGCTGAGGCACCCGGGGTTGGTGTTGACCCAGGCGGCGAGTTCTCCGCCGGGGCGGTTTCATCCGGCCACGCCGAATCGCTGGATGTCGCCTTCTCCGGCGTAGGTCTCGCGGTGGGCGGCGTTGTCTGGGGGCCACCTGGTGTGCTGGCGACAGGAGCGGGCTCCTGCGCCAGGGCGGCCGGTCCGGCGGGCTGGTCGGCAACGGTTGCGGATCCGGCGTATTGCAGCCGGCGCTCAATCCTGTCGACGCGTGCCAGGGTTCCCCGTTCGGTTTCGTCGGCGGCCGGCAACAGAATGCGGGCGCACAGTAGTTCGAGGTGCAGGCGGGGGGAGGTGGCGCCAGTCATTTCGGTCAGGGCCGTATTGGTGATGTCAGCCGCACGGGATAGCTCGCCGCGTCCCAGCTGGTTCGCCTGGGCGCGCATGCGGTTCAACTGGTCATCGGGGGTGCCGCGAAGAATCGCCGCGGCACTGTCCGGGACGGCATTGACGATGATGAGGTCACGGAACCGCTCCAGCAGATCCTCAACGAATCTGCGGGGGTCATGGCCTGTCTGGATCACCCGGTCGACGGCGCTGAACACCGTGCCGGCGTCGCCCGCTGCGAAGGCGTCGACGACGTCGTCGAGCAGTGATGCGTGCGTGTACCCGAGGAGGGACACGGCTAGCTCGTAGTCGAGCCCATCAGGCCCTGCCCCTGCCATGAGCTGGTCGAGCACCGAGAGGGAATCACGCACCGAGCCGCCGCCGGCCCGGATCACGAGGGACAGCACACCGGGCGCCACCGGGATGCCCTCCTGGTGGCAGAGAAGATCAAGATAGGCCATCAACGGCTCGGGCGGGACCAGCCGGAACGGGTAGTGGTGGGTGCGGGACCGGATGGTGCCGATCACCTTGTCCGGTTCGGTGGTGGCGAAGATGAACTTGATGTGTTCGGGTGGCTCTTCAACGATCTTCAGGAGCGCGTTGAAACCCGCCGACGTGACCATGTGGGCCTCATCGATGATGAAAATTTTGTACCGGTCGCGGACGGGTGCGAAGGTGGCGCGTTCCCTCAGGTCCCGGGCGTCGTCGACGCCGCCATGGCTCGCAGCGTCAATTTCAATCACGTCGAGGCTGCCCGACCCACCGCGGGCCAGTTCTACACAGCTGTCGCAGACGCCGCAGGGAACCGGCGTGGGGCCCTGGGCACAGTTCAGGCAGCGCGCGAGGATGCGCGCCGATGTCGTCTTGCCGCAGCCGCGAGGCCCGGAGAACAGGTAGGCGTGGTTGACTCGGCCCTTCTCAATGGCAGCCATGAGGGGCTCAGTGACGTGCTCCTGGCCGATGACATCCGCGAATGCTTCGGGACGATATCGGCGGTAAAGGGCTGTGCTCACAGAAGAACCCTATCGGTTGGTGGTGACGTAGTGCAGCGGTGGCATCAGGACAGGCTGCCGGGCTCGACAGTCCAGGCTTCGCGCGGCAACCGTGCGGGATCAAAGGCCCCCAGCGCTTCTGCCAGCGTACCCGCCGGGAGCCCTGCCGAGCGAAGAATCAGGTCCCTCACCCGGTCGCTGCTCCACCCTTTTTCGGCGAGGGATTCCAGGGTGACGGCGCCGTCCCGTTTGGCGAGCCGCTGCCCCACCGGGTTTAAGGCCAGGGGAACGTGCGCGTACTGAGGCGGGGTGATTCCCAGGAGCGTGGCGAGATAAGCCTGCCGTGGCGCGGAGCTGAGGAGGTCATCCCCGCGGACCACCTGGTCCACCCTCTGGGCGTCGTCGTCGACCACTACGGCCAGGTTGTAGGCGGGCACTCCGTCGCTGCGGACAATGACAAAGTCATCCACCGGGCCGGTGTACACGCCGTGCAGGTGATCGTGGACAGTCCAGGTGGTGACCCCCGACCGCAGCCGGAGCGCCGGCGGACGTTCAGGTTGCGGGGGGACCGTTGACGGTGTGAGGTTGCGGCAGGTGCCCGGGTAGGAGCCGGGTAGGCTGTGCGGCGCTGTTGCGGCTTCGGCGATGTCCCGGCGGGTGCAGAAGCACTCGTACAGGAGGCCGGCATGCCGCAAGGACTCGACGGCGTCCTGGTACAGGGTAAGGCGCTCGCTTTGGCGAACCGGCGTCGCATCCCAATCGAGCCCGATGGCGACCAGCTCGGCAAGCTGCGCGTCCTCGGCTCCGGCCCGGGCGCGGTCCAGATCCTCGATCCGCAGGAGAAACGTCCGTGCGGTGCTGCGTGCGAAGAGCCAGGCGAGAATTGCGGTACGGAGATTTCCCAAATGCAGCTCCCCGGATGGGCTGGGTGCAAAGCGTCCGGCGCCAGGGCTGTTCATCGGTGCTCCTGAAGCGTCAGGGAATGTCCAGGGAATGAGAAGACCCCCCATGCACCTGCCAGAGCCCGCTTACCCTTGCTACCTTCCGGTCCTGGGGGAGTTCACAGGGTGACACCACATGAGGGGCCGGAGAAGAGTCTACAGGAATCCGGCGGTCGGCTTCGAACCAGGTCGTCGGCCGGTCCGAGGGCTCAATTGCTGGCCGGGGATCGGTTGGCGGTGCATCGGGTGACCATTGCTCCCGGCGGTGTGGGGCAGGGTCGCCCGACTGCGATTCGTTAGATCGTTGCCCGTTGGGTAGTCTGGTATCTGCTCCAAACTAGGAGGATTCGCCTAGCGGCCTATGGCGCACGCCTGGAACGCGTGTTGGGTTAACGCCCTCGGGGGTTCAAATCCCCCATCCTCCGCGCAATAAGAAGCGGCTCTGACCCGGCAATACGCCGGTCAGGGCCGCTTTTTTCTTTATCGTCCGCCGAACTTCCCAGTGATCGGCAACGATCGGTGGGACTGTCTAGACAGTCCCACCGACCGAGCTCGATCACTGGGACCCTGTGCTGGCGTCCCCGCGCAGTCGGGCGAGCCGACGGAGCGCAGCAGCCTCGCTGGGACCCTCTGGCCCCAGACCCAGCCGGACGATGAGCATTACCACCCGGGTGGCAGAGCGCACCGGCAGCGGGATGGGCCCCAGCGACGGGACGCGCAACCCGAGCAGTTCACGGTGCCGGGGTTCCAGAGTGGCCACCGCCCCGGCGAACAGCACCTGGTACCCCAACCGCTGTGACGCAGGTAGCGGCGGGCGTTTGATGTACCGGAGGGCTTCGGTGACCTGCGGGCCGCACACCAGTTCGTCGTCGAACGCTGCCAGTTGGGCGGCGAGCTCCGCTGCGGATTCGGGCGGATCGGTGACCCCCATGAGCCGCCCGGCCTGCGCCCACTCATTGACGTAGTTGTCGGCGCCGCCGGGGATTTTGGGCCCGTACGCAAGATGTGAGGCGAGGAACGCGTCGGTGAAAGCCAGATGCACCCAACGCAGCAAATCGGGGGAGGCCGCCGAGTAGGGCTGCGTGGCGCCCTGGCTGTCCGTATACGTCCCCGAGACCCGCTGGTGCAGCCGCTGCACCCAGGCAGAGCCGCCCTTGGCCGCCTCGGCGGACCCATAGGTGACGGTGAAGATCCACTGGATGGTGCCCGCCAGGCGCCCGAGGGGGTCTTCGCGGTAGCGCGAGAAGTCGTGGACACCCGCCATCGCCCCCGGGTGCAGGGCCTGCAGGAGGAGCGCGCGGATCCCGCCGACCAGGGGGGTCATGGACCCGTGGACTGCCCAGGCCGCTGACGACGGCGGGAAGTAGCCGACGTCGTCGCCCTCGTCTAGTTTCTCCGCCCAGGCCGGAGGGACCTCCGCGTTGCCGGTGAAGGTTTTGCGGAGCTGTGTTCGCCAGGTGCTGATGAGGGAGGCCACCCTCTCATTATTACTCAGGCCCATCCGTGGGCTGCTACCGTACGAATGCTAAGCAGTCACCTACCGGGAGCAACCATGCCACCAACGAATTTGCACTCTATTCCTCTGACCATGAACGACGGCACCGAGAAATCGTTCGGGGACTTCAAAGGCAAAACGGTGATGGTGGTGAATGTTGCGTCGAAGTGCGGGTACACCCCGCAGTATGGCGGGCTGGAGAACCTATACCAAAAGTATCGCGATCAGGGATTCGTGGTGGTTGGTGTGCCCTGCAACCAGTTCATGAGCCAGGAGCCCGGCACCGATGAGGACATTCAGTCGTTCTGCTCCGCCACCTACGATGTGACGTTCCCCCTGACCAAGAAGGCCGACGTGCGCGGCAAGAACCAGCACCCGCTCTACTCGGAGTTGACCAAATTCAAGAAGGGGATCTTGCCCGGACTGGTGAAGTGGAACTTCGAGAAGTTCCTGATCAACGATCAGGGCTCAGTGGTGGCGCGCTTCGCCCCGACCGTCGAACCCGAGTCGGACGAGGTTGTCGCGGCCATCGAGGACGCCATCGGCAAGGCGGCCTAGCTGCTAGGTCGCCCCCGACCGTCATCCAGCGACAGGACGCAGGCGGCGAGAAAAGCAGCCCCGGCGTCGTCGTTGGTCAGAACACCCTCGGTGAGCACCGGGTACGGGGTCGCCGGGACGCCGTCCGCGGGCCGGACGTCGACATGAGCGACGTCGTACCCGTGCGCATGCAGGTAATCAGCCATTGCGTAGTCGGTGCGTGAATCCCCAACGGTCCGCCAGCGGGACGGAATGGTGCTGAGCAGTGCTAAGGCCCGCTCGGCACCAAGGTCCTTGCCCAGGCGGACCGACTCGATGTCGGTGGAGATGATGGTCGGGTCGATCCTGAAGTCGATATTGTCGTCGCTGTCCGGGGCATGGTGGGCCAACCGGCACACTCCCATCCCGAAGGAACGCATCAGGGCCAGCGCATCGGCGTCGAATCCGGCCTGCTCCGCCAGATAGTCGGTGTTATCAACGTCGATGTGCTGTTCCACCGAGACCATCGCGTACTTGGTTTCGTCAAAAAACATGTGGGCCGAGTATTTCTCCGCCACGAGGTCGCGAATCCCCGCCCCGAACTCCTTCGGCAGCGCGAGCGACTGATCGACGTGCAGTTCCCCGGCCCCTGAGCGGTCAAAGCTGAACCAGACTCCGCCTTTCTCGCAAATGGCGTGGAACACCACCCCCTCCGGAATCCCTGCTGCGAGCATCGGGTCCATGACCTCACTGCGGATAAACGAATCGGACCGTCCGGTGTTGAAGATGACCGGCCACCCCGCGGCGGCGAGCGTCAGGAGGTCGTCGATGATTTCCTTCCGAACGGTCCGCGACACGGGGCTCGCAACCGGCCCGTCGACGTCCAGCAGAAGGCCCGTACTCAGATGGGTATCGGTCTCGGGCATAGGTCAATTCTCCATGGTTTCTACAAGGTGTCGAAATCAGAATTAGTGGATGACACGCAACAGCCATTTAGATCCCCACCGAATGAGCGGACAGGGCCGATGACCATACTAATGGGCGACGTCGAGCGGGCTACGGTCGACGTCGCTAAAGCGGTTGACGTAAACATCACATCCGACGACCGGACCGGCCTGACGCGCCGCGTCTTTGGTGTACTGGTCGGTGTCACGGTGGCTGGCACGGCAGCAGCGGGCGGCCTGCTGGCAGCCGCTACCTCTGCCAGCCCGCCCGGAGTGAAAACTTCCTTCGGCACCGTCCGGCTGACCGAGGCCGAGCGGCAGCTGAGATTCCTGCCAGCGAACGGTCCGGGCGGCTCCGACGCACAGAAACTCCCCGGGATCACCCACGGTGGTCACAGTGCGGTCGGCAGCACGGCTCAACCGGCCAACAGCACCTGGGGGGAACACCTTGCCCTTCGACTGGAGGTCCGCAACGACTCCGACCAGCCCGTACTCTTCGCCCCGGGCCAGCTGCGCCTGCAGATCGGTGCGGACGGACCTACCGTGACGAACCGGGACGCTGAAGCGCTCACCGGCCCGCTCCCGGCCGACTCGACAACCTCCCTGTGGATCAACTTCCTGGTACCCGCCGATGCGACGAGACTCTCCGCCGAGTTCACCGACCCGTGGGGTGGCAGCCCTCCGCTGGCCCTGGAGTTGCCGCCGGTGCTCAACCGGCCAGGCTCGCTGGCGGTGGATCATGACTGACAACCAGGGAATCGCGAAGAATGGCGTCGATATCGCCGGAGAACCCACCGATCTGGAGGTGACAGGCCAGCTGGGCCGTTGGGACTTCCTCCGGTACGGGGCCGCCGCCGGCGTGGGCGCGGCAGCCCTCCTTAACGCGCAGCCCGCCCAGGCCGCACGGGTTAACAGAGTGGCGACGACGCGGCCCCTCGCCGTCAGCCCGATCCCCGGCGTGCTCGACCTCTACATCAATGAGGGTTACCTCAAAATGGTCGATGACTCGTTGGTGTACCACCGCGGATTTGGAGACCGTCCAACTGATGTTGACGATTTCCGCCCCAGCCTTGCCATTGCCCCGAAGGTGTTCACTGCAGCTGGTCAACTGGTGGAAAGTCGGAGCTATCCTCTGGGAGCGCCACTTCCCCCGCATGGAACGCCCCAGCCCTTCGGGCCGGACCCCGCCAATCCGGGGCAGTACTTTATCCGTCGAAACTACTGGGCGAGCTATTACCCGCAGCGGACCATCATCGCGGAAGTGGGGGCCCGGATCCGGATCCGGGTTCACAACCGGTTGTCCAAACAGCATCAATTCACTTTGCACGGGGCCGGCCCGGGCGGCAGCGACGTGGGCACCGGGACAATTCAACCCGGGGGAAGCGCGCTACTGGAACTCGATACGCCAGCACCCGGGACGTATATCTACGCGGACCCGACCAACGCCCCGGTCGAGCGGGTGTTGGGTTTGTTCGGCGTGCTGCTGGTGATCGATCCGGAGCATCGGTGGGCCATCGGGGAGGACATGGCGTCGTTCGAACGCCAGTGGCTCTGGATCTGTCACGACGTTGACTCGGTCTGGGCCGGGATTGAGGCCTCCGGCGGAACTGTTGACCCACGCCGGACCAAGGCGGTACCGCGATACTTCCTCCTCAACGGACGCAGCGGCTACGAATCCCTGGGAATCACCACCGACGACGACCTGAATCTCGCCACCGAGGAAGAGACGCTGATCTCGGGCTATCCCCGGCAGCTGGACGTCCGGCAGTTCGGCGAGGGCACCGAGCTGGGGACGCTACGCGGAGGGCAACTGGTACGCATGGTCAATCCCGGCATCGTATTCCACCAGATGCATTTCCACGGCAACCACCTGTGGACTGTAGGACGCAATAACTACAACTGGCCGCGCAGCGACGGTTTCGTGGACCCCGACGGGCATGTGGTGGTTCAACAGTGGGAGGACGTCATTGAACTTGAACCCATGGACCGCAAGGACTGCATCATCCCGATCAAACGGCCACCAGACGCCGTCAACCAGGTCTGGGCAGCGCGGACTACAGACTGGGAGTATCCCATGCACTGCCACGCTGAACCATCGCAGACGGCTGCCGGCGGGTTGTACCCTGGCGGGCTGGTTGCACACTGGACTCTGAAAGCACCGATCACAGGAGCGGCATTGTGAGCAACGTCAAGGTACCCGCAGGCACAGAGCGCCGGTTCCCCTGGTTTAGGCGCACCGAGCCGACCCCGAAGCCGAGCGCCAAGTCCACGCTTTCACCCACGCCGAAGCCGACGTCGAGTGCCAAACCGGCGCCCAAGCCGACACCCAAGGCCAGCGCCAAACCCACCCCCAAGCCGACGTCGAAGCCAACGTCGAGCGCCAAACCGGCGCCCAAGCCGACGACACCGAAGCCCACGCCGAAGCCGACCGCCTCACGGACGGCGACACCCAAGCCAACAGCGACCGCCACACGGACGGCGACCCCCAAGCCGACGCCGAGTGCGACGGCGACAACCCCGGCTCCACCGCCGTCGCCCACCCCGTCGCCCACTCCGGTTCCACCGCCGTCGCCCACCCCGTCGCCCGCTCCCGATGACGACGGCGCCCCGAGTCACCGCTTCCGCAGCCAGGTGGACTTCAGCTCAGAACAGCTGGACCTTGAGAACCCTGTCACTGAGTTCCTGCAGACGCCCCAGCGGTCGGTGGTGATGGAGTTCTTTTCCCGCGACCTGGTGTTTGATGATGGAAAGAAATTTGAGGTGTGGAGTTTCGAATCGGAGGATTCCGGGCGGAGCCTGCCGGGACCGACGCTGCGGCCCACCGAAGGCGAGATCTTTCATGCGACGTTCACCCCGGCCAAGGGTGCCCACACCATTCATTGGCACGGCATGGAACCGGATCCACGCAACGACGGCGTCGGACACTCCTCTTTCGAAATCGGAGGCAGTTACACCTACCAGTGGCAGGCCGAGCCGGGTAGGCCTGGGGACCCCAACTACGGGGCGGCGGGCACCTACTTCTATCATTGTCACGTCAACACCGTCCTGCATGCCCAGATGGGGATGTTCGGTGCCCTGGTGGTGGACCCGGTGGTGCATCCCAGCTACCCGGTGACGCCCGGTGCACGCAGACCCTTCGTCGATGGGCCCGAGTACGACATCGCGACCGAATGCCTACTGGTTCCGTATTCGCTGGACCCACGCTGGCATGAAATGAACCATGCCGCCGGACTGTCCGGCGAAGACGTGGGACTTAACCGGTTTGAGCCCAAGAACTTCTATCTGCTGGGAGGCAATCTGGCGGACCGGGGTAACACCGACGGCAGCGTCTGGAGCCTGTCGTCCATCTCAGCCAACGTAGTGCCAGGCGCGCGCAAACCCACCCTACTGAGGATCGTCAACGCCAACTACCTGCCCAATCGGATGTACTTCACCGATGAGGCAGGGCACCCCGCCCGGATCGCCGAGGTCATTGCCCATGACGGGCGGCCCTTCAGGGACACCTCAGTGCCGGGGGTGCCTTCTCCGACCTGCGCGGCGGCAGGCTATCCGCTGCTCACTAGCCTGCTGGGTTTCGGAGCAGCCGAACGGTACGACGTCATGCTGCTGCCTCCGACGGCCGGCCGGTACGAATTGAAGGTCGAATGGGAAGACTGGATTACTGGCGAAGTGCTCGCGGCACGGACCATACCGATCATCGCGACCTGACCGGCCGGAACGTAACCTTTCGGCCACTAAACCCCGTTGGGCGCGGCTCATGTTCCATTGACCGTTGATGTTCTCTAGTCTGTATTGGTGATCTTCAAAGCCGTAAGCGCCGGACGCCCCTACCCTGACCATGGTCATGTGACCCCGAAGGACTGGGCCAGCGTCGCACCTCGTCAGGTGCGCCTGGACGACTTGGTGACCACCAAAACCACCCTGGACCTTGAGGCGCTGCTAGCCGAGGACTCCACCTTTTTCGGCGATCTGTTCCCACATGTAGTCCAGTGGAACAAGACGCTGTACCTCGAAGACGGGTTACACCGTGCCGTTCGAACCGCCTTGCACCAACGGACTATTCTGCATGCGCGCGTGCTGGTGATCGATGACTGACCAGTCGCCGCACCGGCACGAAACCAAGAAGTCCAAGAAGAATCCGATCGAGTGGCACGGTCACCGGATCGTCACTGAAAACGATCTGGACAACGTGTTCGCCGATACCGGGGACGTTGAGCGACCGCATATCTACATGCGGCGGCTCAGGCACGGGGTGGTCCTGGTGGTACTGGTCGCGTTGGTGGCGACAGCGGTTTTCGTGGCCATCGGCATCAACCGTGGGGATATCCGGATTGCGGCCCTGGAACCTGACCTCGCACCGACCTACACCTGCCCCGCGGGACCATTCGAGGTGCAGTCACCCTCGGCGGTCACCGTTAACCTCTATAACAGCACCACCATCGATGGGTTGGCAGGAACCGTCGGCGAGAGCCTGCAGGGCCGCGCCTTTGTCGTCGGCGAAGTGGCCAATCGCACGGTGAACCGGGTAGGCATGACCGCGATCGTCGTGTCCGGGCCCACCGGATACGCGAACGCTTTTACCCTGCAACGTCAGATCCCCGGGACGACTTTCGTTGAGGACGAGCGCACCGACGCGACCGTCGACGTCGTCGTCGGATCAGGGTTCGAGACTCTCATCGCCGAGGAAGACCTGGATACGACGCCGGCCGGGCTGATCTGCACCGACCCGGCGACGGCGTCCGCCGAGCCCGAGTCGGCGTCCGGGCCTCCCGAAGCCACTCCGGCGGCGCCCTAGTTACAGCCGTCCGGGCCGCACGTTTCGCCGTCGGAACCCGCAGTTGACCCCGCAGGACTAACGAGCGTGAGGGGGTTCGCTTCCTTCCACGCGGTGTCCAGCGCCTCGGCGAACAGGTCCGTGGGTTGGGCTCCGGAGATGCCGTACTTCCGGTCGATGACGAAGAAGGGGACACCGCTGATACCGAGGGCGCGGGCTTCGGCGATATCCTGCCGGACGTCGTCGGCGAATCGGTCGGTGCCCAGGGTGTCACGCACGTCCTGCTCCGTGAGGCCGAGGCCCGCACCCAGGCCCACCAGGAACTCAGTGTCCGAAGTGTCCTTGCCCTGCTCAAAGTGGGCGGACAGGATGGCCTCCTTGGCCGCATCGCCGAGACCCTGGGATTTGGCCAGGTGCAGGAACCGATGGGCCGTAAAGCTATTACCCACCACGACGTCCTCGAACCGGAAATCCAGGCCCTCGCCCGCGGCTGAGGCGGAGAGGCTGTCCCACATCTGGCGGACCTGGTCCTCTGGGATGCCCTTGCGCTCCGCGAGGTACTGCTGCTCGGTGCCGTCGTAGTGGTCTGGTAGGTCCGGATCGAGCTGGAAACTCTTCCAGGTCACCGTGACCTGGTCCCGGTGGGCGAACCCCGCCAGGGCTTTCTCGAACCGGCGCTTGCCGACGAAACACCAGGGACACTTGACGTCTGACCAAATTTCAATCTGCATACCTCGCACAACGCGGGGGTGGCTTCGGCATATTCCCGCCACTCAATAGAGACGCGCCCGCACCCAACCGGATGCGGACGCGTCACTGTTCGTCCAGACATTCGTCTAGATGTCGGTTTAGACGGGTGCGAGCTCCCTGCTCTCGTGCAGGTAGCGGGCGTAGGCGGGGACGGTGAGGAACGTGGGGAACTCCTCGCCGAGTGCCACCTCCTCGAAGATCGCGCGGGCGTCGTCAAACCGGTCGCCTTCGAAGCGCTCCAGTCCCCCGAATTCCTCCTCCAGCAGTTCGGCCACCCAGCCGTGGGTGATCACTTCGCCGTCGTCGGTCACCGCATCCGAGTAGATCCACTGCCAGATCTGCGACCGGGAGATCTCGGCCGTGGCCGCGTCCTCCATCAGGGAATTGATCGCCGCAGCACCATTGCCGCGCAGCCACGACTCGATGTACCTCACACCCACCTCAAGATTGCCGCGGATGCCACCCTCGGTGATGACCCCGGGGGTGCCAGCGATGTCCAGCAGCGCCTTATCGTCGGGGACGACGTCGTCGCGCAGCCTGGTGAGCTGGTTCGGTTCGCTACCAAGCACCGAATCAAACACCTCCATGGCCACCGGAACCAGGTCCGGGTGAGCCACCCAGGAGCCGTCGAACCCGTCGTTCGCTTCGCGCGTCTTGTCAGCCCGCACCTTCTCCAGTGCGACGGCGTTAGCCGCCTCGTCGCGTCGGTTCGGGATGTTCGCCGCCATCCCGCCAATCGCATGGGCACCCCGGCGGTGGCAGATTCGCACTAGTTGCTCCGTGTAGGACCGCATGAACGGGGCGGTCATGGTCACCATGGACCGGTCGGGAAGGACGAAACGGGGTCCGCGGGTCCTGAAGTTCTTGATCACGGAGAAGATGTAGTCCCACCGGCCCGCGTTCAAACCAGCGGCGTGTTCGCGCAGCTCGTAGAGGATCTCTTCCATCTCGAAGGCCGCGGTGATGGTCTCGATCAGAACCGTGGCGCGGATGGTGCCCTGGGGGAGCCCGAGGAGCTGCTGGGCCTGGACGAAAATGTCATTCCACAGCCGCGCTTCGAGGTGGTTTTCGATCTTCGGTAGGTAAAAGTACGGGCCACGGCCCTGCTCGATCAGGGTCCGGGCGTTGTGGAAGATATACAGCCCGAAGTCCACCAGGCCGCCGGCAATCGGGGTGTTGTTGATCAGCAGGTGCTTTTCCGGCAGATGCCAGCCGCGGGGCCGGACCACGATGGTCGGACGGTCCGCGCCCAGGTGGTACTCCTTACCCTCCGGGGAGGTGAAGTCGATCCGGTCCGCGAGGGCATCGCGCAGGTTGATCTGCCCATTGATGACGTTCGACCAGCTCGGGGTGGAGGAGTCCTCCATGTCAGCGAGCCACACCTTGGCGCCCGAGTTGAGCGCGTTGATGGTCATCTTTCGGTCCACCGGCCCGGTGATTTCCACCCGGCGGTCCTCCAGTCCCGGAGCGACCGGCGCCACCCGCCAGCCGGTATCGTCCCTGATGTGTTTCGTTTCCGGGAGGAAACGCGGGTCGGTGCCGTTGGAGATCCTGGCACGGGACTGCTGCCGCAACTGCAGGAGTTCCTGCCGTCGGGTCCCCGTCGATTGATGCAGCCGCCGCAAAAATTCGAGTGCCTCGGGGGTGAGAATTTCGTCCTGGCGGCGCACGGCCGGCGCCGTCAGGGTAACGCCGTTGAGAGTGATCAGGTTGTTCATGGTGTGCCTCCTGGAAAAGTGGTGGGGGTTAGTGGAACTGCTGCGCCTCGGTGGAGCCGGCCAGTGCGAGGGTGCTGCCCGTGGGGTTGAGAGCGGTGGCGACCTGGTCGAAGTAGCCGGTTCCCACCTCGCGCTGGTGCTTGGTTGCGGTGTAGCCGCGGGATTCGGCGGCGAACTCTCGTTCCTGCAGCTCGACGTAAGCGCTCATGCCGTCGCGTGCATAGCTTTCGGCAAGATCGAACATCGAGTAGTTGAGGGCGTGGAAGCCGGCCAGGGTGATGAACTGGAAGGTGAAGCCCATGGCGCCGAGCTCACGCTGGAACCTGGCGATCGTCGCGTCATCGAGGTGCTTCTTCCAGTTGAACGACGGCGAGCAATTGTACGCGAGCATCTGGTCCGGATACTCCGACTTGATGCCCTCAGCGAACTTCCGCGCCAGATCAAGATCGGGTGTTCCGGTCTCCATCCACAACAGGTCCGCGTACGGTGCGTAGGCGCGGCCCCGCGCAATGCAGGCGTCCAGCCCGTTACGCACGGTGTAGAAGCCTTCGGGAGTGCGCTCGCCGGTGATGAACGGTTGGTCCCGCTCGTCAACGTCCGATGTGATCAGCGTTGCCGCCTCAGCATCGGTCCGCGCCACGACCACCGATGGTGCGCCGGCGACGTCGGCCGCGAGCCGGGCGGCGTTGAGGGTCCGCACGTGCTGCTGAGTGGGGATGAGCACCTTGCCGCCGAGGTGGCCGCACTTCTTCTCGGAAGCGAGCTGATCTTCCCAGTGAACGCCCGCGGCGCCGGCCTGGATCATCGACTTCATCAGTTCGTAGGCGTTGAGCGGGCCACCGAAGCCGGCCTCGGCGTCGGCGATGATGGGCACCAGGTAGTCCTCCACCGTCTGGACTCCCTCGGCGAAGTCGATCTGGTCGGCACGCAGCAAAGCGTTGTTGATGCGCCGCACCACAGTCGGGACCGAGTTGGCGGGGTAGAGGGACTGGTCGGGGTAGGTGTGGCCCGAGTTGTTGGCATCGGCGGCGACCTGCCAGCCGGACAGGTAGATGGCCTTCAGGCCGGCTTTGACCTGCTGCACCGCCTGGTTGCCGGTCAACGCGCCAAGCGAGTGGGTGTACTCGCCCGTTCGGGCCTGATCGGTCAGCTGGGTCCAGAGCTTCTCGGCGCCGCGCTTGGCCAGGGTGTGCTCCTCCTGGACCCGGCCGCGGAGGCGGACGACGTCGGCCGCCGAATAGTCGCGCTTGACGTTATCCCAGCGGGGATTGGCCGACCACTCGAGTTCGAGTTCCCGCTCCGCGGATCCTTCGGCGCCCTGGCCAGTCAATGTTGTGTGGGCGGGTGGGGTGGTCTGGTCCTGTGTCATTGCGTTCTCCTTTGAATTCCCTGAGCCGCGGTTCCAAGTTCATAAAGTATTCGACGGCTTCGTAGAACCAACTTTTCTACCATTCCAGCCCCTTGCCTAGACGAAACTACTGGCAAGAAGCGCACTTCTTCGCGTAACCTCAACAAATGACTAACATGCCGATCAGACCAGCCACCTGGAACCGGCCAGGGCCCAGTGGGTCTGCCACGATAAGTTCCGGAGGGCCGGGGGACCTCGACGCGATCAGCCTGGGCCGACGGATCCGCCACCTCAGGAAAGCGAAGGGGATGACGCTCGACGATCTCGGCGCCGTCGTCGGCACTGTTGCGTCGCAGTTGTCGCTGATCGAGAACGGCAAACGGGAACCGAAGCTGGGGATGCTGCAGGGGCTCGCGGCGGCGCTCGGGGTGGGCATCGATCAGCTGCTGGGCGCGGAGCCGCCCTCCAGGAGGGCGGCTCTGGAGATTGAGCTGGAGCGGGCGCAGCGCGGCCCGCTGTACGGGTCCCTCGGTCTGCCGAAGGTGCGCATCTCCGCACGGCTACCGATGGAGGTCCTCGAATCGCTGGTGGGGCTTCAGGGGGAGCTGGAGCGGCGGCTCAACGAGCAGGTAGCCACTCCTGAGGAGGCCCGCCGGGCCAACGCCGAGCTGCGGGGGGAGATGCGCCGCCAGAACAACTACTTTCCCGACCTCGAAGCCGAAGCGCAGAAGGTCCTGGATTCGGTGGGTCACACCACGGGGCCCATGTCGCAACACCTGATCGCTGACATTGCAACGCACCTGGGGTTTACCCTGCATCATGTGGGCGACCTGCCGCATTCAACGCGCTCCGTCACTGATCTAAAGAACCGCAGGATCTACCTGACGCAGTCGCAGCGGACCGATCACGATCCGCGCTCGGTGTTGCTGCAGGCACTGGGGCACTACGTGTTGGACCACCAGACGCCCGAAAACTATCGAGAGTTCCTCCGGCAGCGGGTGGCCACCAACTACTTCGCCGCCGCGTTGTTGCTGCCGGAGAAACCGGCTGTGCAGTTCCTGCAGCGGTCCAAGGCGGCCAAGGAGATCGCCGTCGAGGACATCCGCGATGCCTTCGCCGTGTCCTACGAGACCGCGGCGCACCGGTTCACCAACCTCGCCACCGAGCACCTGGGTATCCCCACCCATTTTCAGAAGACCCACGAGAGCGGGATCATCTATAAGGCCTATGAGAATGACGGCGTCACGTTCCCCCAGGATCATACCGGCGCCATTGAGGGACAGCCCTCCTGTAAACGGTGGACGTCACGGGTGGTATTTGAGGTAGCCGACAAGTTCCGTGCGTACAACCAGTACACGGACACTCCCAGCGGCACGTACTGGTGCACGGCCAGGACCGAACGGTCGGCCAACGGCGAATTCTCGCTGAGCATCGGGGTGCCGTACGCGCACGTGAAATGGTTCAGGGGCCGGGACACCGCCATGCGGGAGAAGTCCTTCTGCCCGGATGAGGCGTGCTGTCGGCGCCCGCCGTCGTCGTTGGCTGAGAACTGGGCCGGTCACGCCTGGCCTAGCGCCCGGGCGCACTCCCATCTGCTGGCCGCGATGCCGCCCGGTGCGTTCCCCGGGGTGGACGAGACCGAGGTGTACAGCTTCCTTGAGGCCCACTCGGACTGACCGGGGACCTTTTCCTAGTGCAAAAAGTGGTGGCCACCTGTTGCCGGGTGGCCACCACTTTTTGGTGTCTAGCTGATGCTAACCGTGGTTACGGGTTGCACCCGCCGTTGTTTTCGTTGTAGCCGTCCAGGCGCTCGATGAACGCAGCCATAGCGTCACGCGCGACTGGCTGAAGGCTCTTGTACTCGCCATCAGGGAAGCCCCGGGTGATCTTGTTCTCGGCCATCCAGGAGATTTCCCGGTGGAACTGGTCGTTCACCGGAACATCCCGGAACGGTTTGACCTGAGGTGCCTGATAATCTGCCGCGTCGCCGATGTTGCAGTAGAGCCCGGCGAAACGATTCATGAATGCTGCCATTGCATCACGGTTGACGGGAGCCAGCGGACGGTAGGTGACCGCCCCGTTGCCCTCGTCGTATCCGGTCGACAAACCAGTCTCGGCCATCCAGGACATTTCCTTGTAGAACTGGGTGTCCGTGGTGATGTCATCGAAAGGCGACACCGTCGGCTCGGCATAGGCAGGCTTGCCGGCCAGGCGGTAGAGGAACGCCGCCATCGCGTCGCGGTTGATCGAGGCGAGCGGGCGGTACGTGCCATCCGGGTAACCGGTGGTCAGGCCTCGGTCGGCGAGCCAGTTGATTGCGTCCTCGTGCTCGTTCCCCGCAACATCCGGGAAGCGAAGCTGATCAACCTGAAGTCCCACAATTTCGTCCTTCAGCCCGGTTGCGTTCTGGTGGTGCAGGAACAACGCACGGGCAGCGGTGACGCCCTCCTGGCGGTTGACGCCCAGCAATGCCCCGTCGGCCGAAACAAAGGAGGCGTCGGGGGTTGCGCCAGCAAACCACAGCTCAGGCTCCGTGACGTTGAAGTCGATCCAGTCGGTGGAATCCACCGGACCGTTCTCGCCATCCTCGTCAACGTTGAAGGAACTGTAGGTTGCCACGCGGTACTTGATGGGTGCCGATGCTTCCAGATCGAGGCCAAGCGCTGCGACCGGGATGGGGAAGGTGACGACGTTGGTGTCGAAGGTGTTGGTGTCAACGCTGCCGTCAACGCCATTAGCGGAGACGACGGCGAGTGCAGAGACGTTGCCTTCCGCGTCGACCGGACCAAGCGAACCGTCAGCGTTGAGTTCGTAGACTTCGAAGAGGATCAGGTCCAGGTCAGCAGCGCGGCTGGTGAATCCGACGTGGTCGGCTGTGCCGTCGTTGTCCGTGTCGAACTCGACCTCGATGGCGTTGTTACCGCCAAGCTGGCCCCAGTTCTGCCAGGTGCTGATGCCGAGGTTGAAGACAGCGGGGGCCTTCTCGTCCTCTGGATCGCCACCGGCTGCAACCACTGCGGGGACCGTTGACGATGCGCCGACTGAACGCAGGTCATAGGAGTACAGGGATTCCAGCGGACGCTTGTCGGCCCGGGGGCTTTCAGCGCCGAGCACGAGTGGGGACACAATTGACTCATACAGCGAGCCTTCCCCACCCTGCGCCAGGCCACGGCCCTCCAGGGCGATTGCAGTCTCAAGAGTCGAGGCGTTCTCGAACATGATCTTCGCGCCAGCCGAAATCTCGGACGTAGGCTTCGGTGCCGAGTAGACGGGGACACGGAGTTTCTGGCCCTCTGCTCCAAGCAGCTGTACCCGTCCGGACACGTCGGCGAGGTACTGGCGGGGCACCCCGAGCTGGGTTGCCTCAGCGGCGGGGTCGATCGTCTTCGCCAGCGCAGCAGGATCGTCGATGCTCATGATGACATCAAGCGTGATGGTTCCGTTGGCAGGCACATTGACCACCTCGGGGAACACCGTGATCTCAACACCTGGCATGGTGGATGCCTTGAGGTAGCTGGTCGTGTAGGTCAGGACGGCGTCCGACTTGTTTTCGACGGTGACCTGCTTGGTGATCTCCGTCTTCTCGGTCCCGAGTTCCAGTACACCGAAGTTTACCGAGGTCAGTGATGGATCCTCGGTTGCGTAGGCCAGCACCCGGGTGTCGAGGGCCTGGACCGCGTCCACCCGACCCGAACCGACCCGGTTGGGTGCGTAGGCGACTCCGTCAGCGGTCAGTAGATCCGCTGTTGCCGTGTTCATGATCATTGACTTGATTTCGTACGGGTTGAAGTCGGTGGCACCAACCAGCAGCGCTGCGATGCCGGCAGTGTGAGGGGCGGCCATCGATGTGCCACTCTTTACCGAAGCGCCGGATCCTGTGCCGACCTGGACCGAACCGGTTGAGACACCGGGGGCCGCGACGTCAGGCTTCACCACCCCGTTCGAGCCATGAATTCCTCGGGACGAGAAGGAAGCCAGCGTGTCCAGTGCCCCGGAGCTAGCTCCGGCAGTTGCCTGGTACTCAGAATCCAGAAGGACTTCCAAGGTGCCAGCCGCTGCTGCCGGTTCCAACTGTTCGGAGAACTCGGCGTTTAGCTGGACGCCGGGAATGGTTGCGTTGCCGCCGATTCCAGAGGCAAAGACTGACCGGGGCGAGTCGAGGACTACACCTTCTCCGCCTGCGGCTTCGACGTTGTTGAAGCGCACGCCCGATCCGCAAGGGAATTCGCCGTTCTCCTCCCACTGCAGCCAGACCCATTTGCCGTCGAACGTGTTTGGAGCGAAGGGCTGGCAGCCGAACGCATTGGCTGCGGGGGCTTTGACGACGGTTCCCGTGAGCTGGTCGGGGGTGGCGTTGGCGTAGTTAAAGTTTTGCGCGTACTGGCCAGCAGCCTGCCCCGCTTCTGGTGCGAGTACATCAATCCGGTCCAGGGTGACCTGGGAGCCGACGCTAGCAGCGACGGTGAGCGCCGACTTGGCGCTGCCGGGGGAGCCGCCGATGTCGTAAATGTCGCCGTCGTTACCTGACGAAACGACTGAGAGGACGCCAAGGGTGGTGAGCTCGTTGACGATGTCGTTTTCGGGGTCGTCATACGCTGGGAAGGAGGAGCCAAGCGACATGTTGACTACCTGCGCGCGGTCGTCGAAGTTGCCGTCACGGTTGGGGTCGAGCACGTAGTCGAGCGCCTGGCCGACGACGGAACTGGAGCCTTCGCAACCGAAGACGCGGAGCGCAACCAGCTGTGCGTCGGGGGCCGAGCCGGGGCCGATCCGCATGGCGTTGACGCCGTCGGCGTCGAGGTCGGAATAGTCGCCGTCGAACGTGGTGCCGTCGTCGTTGACGCCGTAGCCCGCGGCGGTGCCTGCGACATGAGAGCCGTGGCTCTGGCAGTCGAGGGGGTTGAGGTCCGGCTGGGGAGTGTCGTTGTCCGGGTCGTTCGCGTTGTAGTCGTCGCCAACGAGGTCGAAGCCGCCCACGTACTTAGCGGCATCGAATAGGGCTGGATCGGGTTCCAGATCGGCCTTCGCCTGCTCGAATGCCTCGATGGTGCCGGGCCCGCCGAAGCCGGAATGGGTGTAATCGAGTCCGGTGTCCAGGACAGCGATGGTGACTCCCTCGCCAGTCTGGTCTCGGGCCGTCCAGGCATCAAGAGCGCGAGTGTCGATATCCGCGCCCTTGTTGGTCACGGTCTTCGGCACAATACCGGTGATCTTCACGACATCGGGGCGGGCAGCAAGTGCCCTGATCGCCTCGGCGTCGCCCTGAATGGCAACACCGGGGAGCGTGTTGGACGTGGTGTAGAGCTGCGTGGCCGACGCTTCGTCGGCCACAGAATCTGCCTGCTGCTCGATTCCGGACCTGATGTTCAGGACGTCGCCCGTCCGGTCCAACGGCGCTTTGAGACCGCTGAGAACCTCTGCTGGCTGGGTCTGTTCGAAGGCGCCTTTGCCCGAGAACTGGATGTAGGCCGCAGTCGAACCCTTTCTGTTCTTCAGATCCGCGCTGACTTTGAGATCGGGTAATGCCTGGAGCTCGATTCCCTCAGCAGTGGGCTCGCCCGATGACGGCGATTCCAGAGCTGAAGCAGGCGCCCACATGCTGGAAGCCAGAACAAGGCCAGTTAGCGATGCCAACACAGCCTTCCCCGTATTCCGGTGGTATGACTTGCTCATACTTCTCCTTAGTGAGGCTCAGACATGGCCACTTGCCGGGATCCTTGGTTAGCTCCCCGCAAGTACTGCTGACACGGCCATGACAGATGTGAGTGACATTCCTGGAGTGAACGAGTTGCGCCAGCAGTATTTCGTCAGTGGATGCCGGCAGACCCGACCCCCTCCACCGGTACCACTTTTCTGTGTAGTGGGTCACAAGTCAACGGGTACCACATAAAAAACTTAGTTAAGTTAGGCAATTTCCTTGCAATTCCCTGAAGACTGCCGCGGGGTGTGAAATCGCGATCCTTTCGCCCGGCTCTAGCGCCGAGTCACTCGGTCTTTCAACCGGCGGTACCGGCGACGCGCCAGCGAGACGAGGCTGGCGTCGCTTATCGCCTCCTCCAGTACCCGCATCCTTTCGGAGAGTTGACGGTTCGCATCGAGAATCTGCCGCAGGAGGTCCTCCGAGTAGTTCTGCCGCTCGTGCAAATGATCGAACTCGCGCTGCTGATATGCAGTCTGGTACAGGAGCGACCCGAGACCGGACCGGCCCGCGTATTCCTTGAGGTGCTGCTCGCGCACCTTCCGGTCCAGCAGTTTGTGATCAGCATCATCGATGATCACGCTGTTCCCTAGATCTCCGGTTGCCTCCCGGCGCTGATTCCAGAAGGCCAGGGGTTCAGCGCCGAGGAAGCCCAGGGTGTGGTGGCGCAGCAGCCGGAGCTGAAATTCCCAGTCACCCACGACGGAGAGAGATTCGTCGTAGTACCCGATCTGGTCGTGAATCGACCGGCGATAGAGCACCGAGATGGGAACGCAGCGGTTGTGCCGCAAAGTGTCAAAGAGGGTCACTGACCGCATCTCGGGCAGGAAGATCTCACGGCCGACTTCCTCGATCGTTCCGTCCAGAATCCGCTCGTAGACGATCTCGGTGCGTACCGCCACGCCGGCGTCGTCGTGCTGCGCCAGGTGGGCCAGGGTCCGCTCGAGAAAGGCGGGGTGCCATTCGTCGTCGTCGTCGTGGATCGCAATAAACTCCGAGTCTGTCGCGCGGATACCGGCATTGGATGCCGCCTCCATCCCGAGCGCGGCGTCGTGGTGGATAACCTGAACCCGCCCGCCGAGCTGCGCGCGGTACCGGTCCACGACGGGGTCCACTTCGGCGCGGTCGCCGCCGTCGTTGACGACGACGAGAGTCCAGTCGGACACGGTTTGGTTGAGGACATCCCGCAGGGCACGGTCCAAAAGGAGCGAGCGGTTCCGGGACCGCATGATGATGGCAACTGAGGCGGGGGAAGCGGTGGTCACAGGAGTCCTTAGGCGGCTTTGCGCGGTCGCAGCCGCGATCGGAGTGAGGCGAGGATGCGGACCAGTCGGAAACTGGAGGAGTTGAACCAGCCCTGCAGCTCGTTGCGCGCTGCTGTGGCTTCGCCGTCAAGGTGTTCCCGGGTCTTGTGCAGGCGGGCGATTTCCGCCGACATGGGCAGGAATACCACTCGCGCCGCAGCGGCGGTGGTAGCCCACGTGCCCTCGGGTACCAGCTCCTGGTGTAGGCGTGGGACGAGGAGGTCGGCGGGGTGACCGTGCAGGGCCCGCACAACAGTGTCCCACCAGGCGGCTGATTCGGCCAGTTTCTGCTGGCGGAGGGATTGCATCTGATGCATAATGTCGGCGCGTCGTTGCCAGGCTTCGTGGATGGCGAGCCGAACGGTGCCGTCCAGCAGGGACGGCAGCGCCAGGACGAACTCGGCCAGCCCCCAGTGAGCGAGTGCCCCACGCAGTCGCACGTCGCTATATTCATCGAGGGACAGGGCCACCGTCGGCACGGCGCCGTCGAGTGCGAAAACCACCGGGTGGTAGCGCGACGTGACGACCATTGCGGCTCTCGAGGTCAAGACCGCGGTGTCCCGCGCTGACGCGATCTCCCTGGCCTCAACGGCGGAGGTCATCGCGGCCGCGATCTCGGCGTGCATGGTTTCATCGACGCCGCCCTCCCCCTGCACCGCCATGTGGGGGAGGAGGAGCACCGGCAGGCCGGTGAGTTCGGCCGCATCGTCCAGCACCTTGGCGACCGCCCGGACGAAGACGTTGCGCGGGCAGGCCCCCGTCCCCCCGGCGAAGGTTCCCACAAGGTAGGCGCCTGCTGGCGGGTTTCGGTGCGATTGTCCCTCGCCGGGCGTCGCGCTTGTGGCGAGGAACGATGCGTCGTCGAGGCTGGGCGCCACGGTGGTTCCGGTCAGCTCGCGCGCGAGCTTCAGCGTGCTGGCCTCGCGCGCTCCCACCAGGGTGGCGAGCGAGAGCATCCGTGCAGCGACGTCGCGGTCCGCTTCGTACAGCAGCGGACCGACGGTTTGGCCGGCGATGACAACCGTCTTCCCGAGGTGCCGGGCGATCTCGACGACCGCTGCACGCTCGTACAGCAGCCAGCCATACACCGAGTTCATGTTGCCGCCGCCCGCGATCAGCACGGCGTCGCAGCCGGAGATGGTCTCGATGAGCTGGTGTACCTGATCATCATTGGCCAGTCCGTGTGGCTTACCGGCCAGGAAGGAAAGGATGTCATTCAGGTAGTGCCGGTACGCGGCGTAGGGCCACGGGAATTCGATGGTCGGCGCCGCTTCGACCCCGAACCGGCCGACGGTGTCGGTGACATTCCGGCTGAGCAGGACGACGTCCTTGATGTCGCGGGCGGCGAGTTCGTCAACGGCCGCATGGGTCATCGCGTCATCTCCGACGTGGTAAACCCGCTGTCCGATGTCGCCTAGAATCGCAATCCTCATGCTCGGATCCCGGCCGCGCCGCCCTGCCAGACGGCGTCGAACGGTGCCTGGGACGAGACCCTATGTCGAATCCCCTCGGTCACGAATGTCTTGGCAGTTCGGGCGGCTTCCAGAGGCGTGGCACCTTTGGACAGTTCGGCCGCGATGGCGGCGGCGAGCGTGCACCCCGCCCCGCTGACCGCCACGTCGCCGACCTTCGGGGCGGACAGCAGCTCAAGGGTGGTGCCATCGAAGTAGACGTCAACGGCGTTCGCGCCTTCCACTCGGACACCACCCTTCGCGACGACGACGGCCCCGCTGATCTCGTGGATCCGCTGGGCGGCTTCCTGCAGATCCTCAATCGTGTTGATGGTCATCCCGGAAAGCGATTCGGCTTCGAAGTGGTTGGGCGTGACCACAGTGGCCAGCGGAAGAATGCTGGCCTTCAGGGCCTGGTCGGTGTCGAGTGCGGCGCCCGGCTCCTGCCCCTTGCAGATCAACACCGGGTCCAATACGACATTCCGCCACCGTTGACTCTTCAACGCTGCCGCCACAGTGTTGATCGTCGAGGGGGTCCCGAGCATGCCAATCTTGACTGTCTCCAGCGGATAGCACGTCTGGGCAGCCTCCAACTGATCGGCGATCACCTGCGGGTCAACCGGCACGAAGCGGTGGTTCCAGTTGTCCTTCGGATCGAAGGACACAATGCAGGTCAGGGTCGCGATGCCGTAGACACCCAACTCCTGGAAGGTCCTGAGGTCGGCCTGGGCGCCGGCGCCACCGGTTGCCTCGGATCCGGCGATGGTCAGGGTCACGGCTGGGGCGGAATGAGGTAGGGGCATTCCTATAGTCTGCCCACTTTCCTCCGGGGCGGCCAGTTCAGGGCATCTCTTCCCGCCGTGGGAGAATTAGGCTGCCCGGGGGCAGCCGGGCATCAGTGCTAATACAGCGGACCGAACAGTGTCCGCGAACCACTTCGATGAATGAGATGACGTTGACTCAGCCGCAGGAAAGAACCCGCGCCAAATTTGCCTCCTCCGGGAGCACCTACTTCGCCGTCATGCTGGCGACGCTCGCCGTCGTGGTGTTGCTGTCGAACATCGGAGCATCCAAGGGAGTGCTGATCGGGCCGGTTGCCGGGGACTTCAGCATCATCACCGACGGCGGGTTCTTCCTCTTCCCTCTCGCCTACATTCTGGGCGATGTGATCAGCGAGGTCTACGGCTTCAAAGCCGCCCGGTTGGCGATCATTGTGACGTTCCTGCTGTCCGCGTTCGCGTCCCTCTGTTACCTGATTATCATCGCGCTCCCCGGGTTCGACGACGATTTCGGTACGTCAAAGCAGGCCGCCCTCGAGGGAGCTCTCGGCCCGGTCCCGTTGATCGTGCTTGCTTCCCTTGTGGCGTTCGCCGTGGGGCAGACACTCAACGCGTGGGTGCTGGTGCGGATGAAAGCCCGACTGGGTGAGCGAGGTCTGGTGGGACGCCTGCTCGGATCAACGGTGGTCGGCGAGTTCGCCGACACCCTGATCTTCTGCGCCATCGCTGCGTCTGTTATTGGTATTACGACATTCGGTGGATTTCTGAACTACCTCCTCTTCGGATTTCTCTACAAGACCCTGATCGAGGTGTTCTTTGTTCCGGTCACAGCACTGGTGATTAAAGCGATCAAGAAGCGCGAACCGAGTTACGCGGCTTCCTAGCTGCCGCCTGCCCCTATTCCTTCCTGGAGATGGCCCGCCTATTCCTTCGTGGAAGTGGCCCTATGGGCCGGAAAAGTGCCGGAGCCGCAGACGAGTGGTGGGGCTGCCATTCGTCTGCGGGTCAGGCACTTTTCCGGTGGAGCAAGGCCGCCCGGTGCAGAGCAGCGGTGAGCCGGGCGCGCAACTCTGACTCTCTGAATAAATCCGACCATTCGAGCCGGACGAACTGCCAGCCGTCCTCCATTAGCGCCTTTTCCCGGCGACGCTCCTGAAAGAGCACCTCGTCGGTGGGCGCGTAAGCAAAGTACTTGATCTTGCCGTCAAATTCGAGGGCCAGCAGCAGCTCCCGCCACGCAAAATCGAGTCGGTGGGCACCATATCTGGTCCGGACGGCGACCTGCTCCTCAGGTATCGGTAGCCGTAGACGTCGGATGATGTGCCGGGTCAGGGTTTCGCCGGGGGATTCGGCCAGGGCGCTGGCATGAGCGAGGACCTTTCTCGCGTTGGCGATGCCTTTGTGGCCGGTGAGTTGCAGGGCTATGTCCCGCATGAGGGGGCGGTCTCCGCCTTGATACAGGGCATTATCCGCGATGATCAGCGACTGCCGGTAGGGGAGTATTCGTGCGCAGTCCACCACGGTGCGTTCCAGCGATGTGACGCGCAGCCCTTTCTTGACGGACACGGCCTCGGGCACCAACGGTGAGCAATAGGCTCGAACGTCTGGACCATGTCCGTGGGGTGAGGTGGGAAAACTTTGAGTGACGTGGATCGAGTCATCCACGTTCCACAGGTGCAGCCCGTGGACCCGGGCAGCCGATGTATGGCTGTACACCGGCCCTGACTGACTGGCCCGTAGAAGTGAGTGGCGGTGTGCGTAAATGCGCTGCAGCGCGCGTGTTTTGGGTGACTGTTGTTCCCAGAGTTGGCCTGACCCGTAACATCCGCGACGTAACCGGACGAGGTCTCCCGTCTGGACGAGCCGGGCAACCTGCCGATCGTTGACGTTCCGGTCGGCGAGTTCCTCGGTGGTCCAGGGAGTCTTCGAGAGGTTCAGCCAGGACGGGCACTGGGTATTCATGCAGCCAGCATGCGCTGATCCAAGCCCGAGGGGGTGGGCCGAAACCGTTATGTGGACAACTCGACTACCCTCGCGGCTGTAGAGGAGGAGTCGAGAGCCGACATGGACCGGTTGCGTGGATCCGACCCGGCCCACGTGACTCCCGCCTAGCCCGGAAAAGTGGCCCACGTGCAGGGTCGCTGTTGCGCAACCACTAACGTGCGGGCCGGCCACTTTTTTGCGGGCGGCACTTCTGGTCGGGCACTTCTGGGTGTGGCGGTGCGGATGGCCGGGCGGCGGTGCGGGTCAGGGCTTGGCGGCGTAGTAGCGGCCCAGGATTTCGGCCTTGAAGTCGAAGAAGGCGCCGTCGCCGATCGCGTTGCGGGCGTCGTCGACCAGTTTCACGATGAAGCGCTCATTGTGGATCGAGATGAGCGTGGCCGAGACCATTTCCTTCGCCTTATACAGGTGGTGGATGTAGGCGCGGGTGTAGTTGGTGCAGGTGTAACAGTCGCAGCCGTCCACCAGGGGAGTGAAGTCCTTCCGAAACCGGGCGTTCGACAAGTTCCACCGACCGTCCGGGGTGTAAAACGCTGAGTTGCGGGCGACCCTGGTGGGGGAGACGCAGTCAAAGGTGTCCGCGCCGTTTTCGATGCCCGTAAAGAGGTCATCTGGCTCCGAGATACCCAAAAGGTGACGCGGTTTGTTCTCGGGCAGCTCGTCCGCGCACCAGCCCAGAATGGTCCCGAGGTTTTCCTTCTCGAGCGCGCCGCCGACCCCGAAACCGTCGAAATTCATGTTGCCGAGGTCTCGGGAAGCCTTCCGTCGCAGGTCCTCATACTGGGCGCCCTGGACGACGCCGAACAGCGCCTGGTACGGCTTCCCCACCCGTTCGTCGGTCAGCCGGTCGTGCTCGGCAAGGCAGCGCTCGGCCCACAGTCGGGTGCGCTCCAGCGACTCCTCCTGGTAGCCGCGGGAGTTCATCAGCGTGGTCAGCTCGTCGAACGCGAACATGATGTCAGCGCCCAGCTGATGCTGTACCTGCATCGAAATCTCAGGGGTGAACCGGTGCCGGTCCCCGTTGAGGTGGGACTTGAACCAGACGCCATCGTCGTCAATGTGGGCGAGCCGGTCCTTGCCGGCGGCCACCCGGTGGTCGGATCCCCCGCCCTCCGCGTCGGCGACGGTCATGGTGATGACCTTCTTGAACCCGGAACCCAGACTCATCACCTGAAAACCACCCGAATCCGTGAACGTGGGCCCAGCCCAGTTCATGAAGCGGCCCAACCCGCCGGCTTCGTCGAGGATCTCGGGTCCTGGCTGCAAATACAGGTGGTAGGCGTTGGCAAGGAGTGCCTGTGCACCAAGGTCCTTCATGGACTCGGGGAGCACCGCCTTCACCGATGCTTTGGTCCCGACGGCGATGAACGCCGGTGTGCGGATCTCACCGTGTGGTGTGGTGATGGTGCCGGTGCGCCCATGCGATGGTCCGCCCGCGGGGTCGCTCAGCCGCTGATCGACGGTGAACGAGAAAGAAGATTGCTGCGTATCAGTTGGCACCAGCCTATTTTGCCAGCAATTAGGAGGACGGTTTGCCCGCACGGTCCAGGGCTGAGGTGACCAGCGGGTCGGCGTCGGGATAGGAATCTCGTCGCACACCCTCCCAGCTGTCCCAGACGGCGTGCAGATCCCTGGCTCCCAACGCGTAGGTCGAGGCAATGACCAACGACGACAGCTCAGCGCGCACGCCTTCGGTAAGGGGCTGCTCGGCCAGGATCAGCAGCCCGTCGCCGTGCTCGGCGTACTGGGCCACGGTCAGCCCAAGTTGCCGTTCGGTGCGGAACCACACCCTGCCCGTCAGTTCCTCGCCACCCGGCATGGTCAGCGTGTAGAAATCGCCGGGCTGACCGACCACCTGGGCGCCCAGCCGGTCCACGATGGACCGCCCATCGGTGGGGGTGCCAGCGAAGAATGCCGTGTGACGGTCGGTGTTGGGGTGCCGTTCAAGCGCGAAGCGCAGCTGCTGGAGGAACGAGATCCACCCCTCGGTGATATCTTCGTCCCAGTCCGCCAGCTCGGACCCCGGTTCCGGCTGCCCGCGCTCAACGGTGACGACAGTCCCATCCGGGCCGGGCACCGCCAGGAACGTATCGCCGTCCTCCAGCGTCAGCGAAAGGTGGTTAGGCGCCTCTGCGACGCCGACGGAGAAATAGATCAGGCGGATCTCTTCAGCCAGACCGTCATAATCCCACCCGTGCCACTGTGCGACCTTGGCCGGTTCGCGGAGCATCACCCAGACCTGACGCGCGTCAGCATTGATGTGAACGCTCAGCGGGTTCAGAGCACCAGCTGCGGCCGAGCCGGTGATGCCGGGCGAGTGATCCATGGCGACACTCTACTCCCGCAGCAGCTCCTACTCCAGAGCCCTACCCGAGCCCTACCGGGCGCGGATCGCGACGAGCTCGTTGTGGATCCGCCGGGTCAATTCTTCAGTAGTCAGCGTTTCGGAGCCGCCGTGCGCGCGCAGGTAGAGCAACGCTGTCAGCCGCACCACCCGCCAGTCCTTCTCGGCCGCCGCGTCGCCAGCAGTTACGGCCCGGCCGATCTCCGGGTCGTAGAGGTTGGGGGCATTGAGCTGGCGCTGCCTGACCGCTGCCGCGAGCTTGGCTTTCAGGGGATCGGTTTCCGCGTCGTCCGCGGAGCGGAGCGACGCCGAGTAGGCAGCTGCGCGAGCGGCGTCGCCGTCGTCGTAAGCCAGGTAGGAGGCCAGGGCCAGCACCCCCTCGATCCACTTCCAGCGTCCAAAGTTGCCGTCAAACGGCAGCGGGGTGAGCAGGTCGCAGACCCGTTGCGCGTTGGCCGCGTCGGCGAAGTCAACCAGCAGGCTCAACGCAAGATCGTGGACGTCCTGCAGATTGCTCCCCGATTTGACGTTCACGCCGTTCGAGAGCCGTTCAGCAATTCCCTGTAGCCGAATGCTTTCCGGGTGCAGGGACACAGCGTGGGCAATGACAGCCTCAGGGGTGCCATCCTGGGCGGGGATCGATCCAGCCGCCGCCTCGTCGTCGTCGACAGCAATCTGGACCTGCGAACCAGTCGCGATCCGAAGAACATCACCGGAGTCGAGGGTGGCGACGACGACAGCGGGGGTACCGAAATCGTCATTTTCGATATCGATCTCCACCACCTCGGTGGGCTCTGCGCCGGCCGGACCGATGATGTGGTGACCGGCGGTGACAGCTTCGGCGCTGAGCCTGCGTACCCGTGACGGTTTCCGGTTCTCGGTCACTGGTTAGCGCCCCCAGCCAGCATAGGCCAGCGCCTGGCGGAGCAATCCACCGCGTCCACCCGAGAATTCGGACTGAACGCCAGGGCTGAGCGCTTCGTCAGGGGTCATCCAGGACAGCTCCAGGGCGTCCTGGCGGGGCTGGCATTCGCCGGTCACGGGGATGAGGTAGGCGAGGGCGACCGCGTGCTGCCGGTCATCGGTCATCCCGGTTTCCGACGGCGAGGGAAAGTACTCGGCGACCGTGAACGGCACCGGGCAGGGCGGCAATTGGGGGAGAGCAAACGGACCCAGGTCCTTTTCCAGATGACGGACCAGCGCGGCGCGGATGGTTTCGCGGTACATCACGCGCCCGGAGACGAATGTCCTGACCATCTCGCCCTGATCGTTGGCCTGCAACAACAAGCCCACCTCGGTGACATACCCCAGCGAATCGCAGCGCACCGGGATGGCCTCCACGTAGACCATCGGGAGGCGGCGGCGGGCTTCATAGAGGTCATCCTCCGAAAGCCACCCGGGATTGGGGTCAGGGGTGCGAACGTTCATACTTTGTTCTATCGCAGACGGGGCCCCGATGGCGGGCGGCGCGCTGCGCTTCGGCCCTTGGCTGAATCCGGGCTCACCGTCGTACGGGTGCCAGGCGGGCGCCGTTGCGGGTGTGCCGGACAGTCAACTCGGCCCGTCCGAAGGCCCAGTAACGGTCAACGGCTGACCCGACGGAAGCGAAACGCTCAGGAAACGGCCCGCTCCGCCTAACACTGCGGGGAATCCGGCCCTCAGCACCCTGTCGCGGAGTCCGGGAAGGTCACCCGTGTACTCGAACCCCACCTCGACGCTTTGGTGTTCCCCGGTGCGAACCGACACCAGGCCGCCATTCTTGGCCTCGAATTCCAGCCGACCGTCAGGGGCAGCAGGTCGCGGCCGTGCGCCGATGTCGCCCAGCACCTTCGCCGCCGACACGGAATCCGGCGTGTGCCACACGCACACCACAGTGAGATCCGGGTCGACGCCGGCGCGCGCGGCCCGCTCACCCTGGTGGACAGCAAAAGCGATCCCGGGAGTTGTGACGAGGACAGTCGCGATGAAACCAGCCGTGCCGCCGTCGGACTGGACCAGTTCGGCTGCCGTCCCGCTCTCCCGGGTACGGCGGGCAAATTCGGCCAGGTCGCCCGCTTCGAATCCGATGTGTCCCAGCCCGTCCCCAGCGCCGTGGACAGCGAGCCGGCCCCCGCCGGCGTCGAAAAGTGTTTCCTCGGCATTCCCTTCGGCCTGCAGCAGACCGAGGACACAGAGGAGGGAAGCCATTCGCTCGGTGTCGGTGGTGATCACCGTAGGGCGGACCCGCAGCATGAGGTTTCCTCCAGATTCCTGGGTCGGGGAGCTCAGCGAAGCATAGGGGTTTACAGTAGCCCCATGAAGGCCGAACTGCCCGAACTGTTGGTTCCCGATGCTCCGGCGTGGAAGGACTGGCTCGACGCTAACCACTCCACCTCCCCGGGGGTCTGGCTGATCCTGCACAAGAAGGGCGGGTTGGTCACGGAGCTGACCTACCCGGCGGCGTTGGACGAGGCGCTGTGCGTGGGGTGGATCGATGGTCAGGCCCGACGGCGGGACGACGGAAGCTCCTTCCAGCGGTTCACTCGGCGGGGGCCGCGCAGCATGTGGTCCCTGCGCAACATTGGCTACATTGACCGGTTGACCGCCGAGGGCCGGATGACGCAGGCAGGGCACGACGCCGTCGCCGCCGCGAGAGCGGACGGCCGGTGGGAGCGGGCCTACGCCGGACCGGCGACGGCCGAGGTTCCCCCCGACCTGGCTGCAGCGGTGGCCGCGGACCCAGCGGCGCACGCCATGTTCGAGGTCCTCTCCTCCCAGAACAGGTATGCATTGATCTTCCGGTTGGGCCAGCTCAAAACCGACGCCGCCCGTGAGCGGAATATCACAAAATTCGTGGCGATGCTGGCCCGGCAGGAGACGTTCTACCCCCAGCGCAGGCGTCCCTGATCCGCCTCGGGCCCTATTAGGTCATATTTGTGTGACTAATTCGGTTTAACCCCGTGTAAGGTAATCCTTACCCGCATTACCGGATCACCCTCGGAGACACCACCCATGACCAACAAATTTGCCGCCCTCACTGCCGGCGCCGCCCTCCTCGCCCTCGTGGGCTGCGGTGCGACAGCCGAGCCCACGGAGCCCACGCAGCAGGGAAGCTCAGCGCCCGCCGCCGAGCTCGAAAGCGACGACGCGTTCACCCTCTATTCCGGCCGGGATGAAGAGCTGATCCAGCCGCTCATCGACATGTTCGAGGAATCCAGCGGTATCTCGGTAGACGTCCGCTACGGCAACACCGCTGAACTAGGTGCCCTGTTGCTGGAAGAAGGCGAGCAGACCCCCGCCCAGGTCTTCCTGTCCCAGGACGCTGGAGCGCTCGGCGCCCTCAGCAGTGCCGGCCTGTTCACCACCCTCCCCGAAGACCTCACAGCGAGCGTCCCCGCCGGATTTACCTCCACCGATGACAGCTGGGTTGGGGTCACCGGCCGCGCCCGCGTCATTGTGTACGACGGCGAAGAACTCGCCGCCGATGAAGTGCCCGTCACGGTGGACGAGTTGATCACCTCCGAGTGGGCTGGCCGGGTGGGCGTTGCCCCCTCGAATGCAAGCTTCCAGGCGTTCATTACCGCGTACCGCGTGCTCAAGGGTGAAGAAGCGGCCGACGAGTGGGTGGCAGCGCTGGCAGCCAATGATCCGCAGATCTTCGAGAACAACGGGGCGGTGCTGACCGCTGTGAATGAGGGAGTCGTCGACACCGGACTGATCAACCACTACTACTGGTTCGGTCAGGCAGCCGAAATCGGCGAAGAGAACATGCGCGCCCAGCTGTCCTACCCTGAGGCCGGAGATCCGGGGTCTATCGTCAACGTCACCGGAGCAGGGATCCTGTCCGGCGCCGCCCAGGACGCCGACGCCCTCGAGTTCGTCGAGTTCCTTGTCTCGGCCGACGCGCAGCAGTATTTCGTCGACGAGACGTTCGAGTACCCGCTCGCCGAAGGCATTGACGCTCCCGAAGACCTGCCGGCTCTGGATTCGCTGATCAACCCGGACCTGGACCTGTCCGACCTCGAGTCACTGGACGCGACCCAGGAACTGCTCAGCAAACATGGCTTGATCTGACCTTACGGAGCAGGTGACACCCCAGATGAGCATGGTCCGCGTGGGACGTGCCGGCACCTCGCCGGTGCGTCCCACGCGTGCGCCCCGGGCCAAAGCCCCGGGATGGCTGGTGGTGCTGGCCATCCTGTGCGCCTCGACCGCGGCCATCCCGCTGGTCTACCTCGTTGCCCGCACCACTGACGCCGGGTTCGCCGAACTCGCCGATACCCTCCTGCGGGCGAGGGTCCTCCAGTTGGCACTGAACTCGGTGCTGCTGGCAGCGGCAGTCACCGGTTCCTGCCTGGTGTTGGGTACCGCATCGGCATGGGTGCTGACCCGGGTCCGTATCCCCGCACCCCGGGCGATGCTGTTGATGGCGGCGCTGCCTCTCGCTGTCCCGTCCTACCTGGCGGCCTATGGCTGGCTGGTTTGGCTGCCGACCCTGGATGGGTTCTTTGCGAGCTGGCTGATCATGACGGCGGTCTGCACCCCTTACGTGACCCTGCCTGTCGTTGCGGCCCTCCGCGGTGCGTCGGGCGACCTGGAAGCGGTCGCCCGTACCCTGGGCCGCGGGCCGTGGGGGGCCTTTCGTGCCGCCACGTGGCCGCGAGTCAGGCCGGCGGCGGTGGCTGGCGCACTCCTCGTTGCCTTGTACACGCTGTCCGACTTTGGGCTGGTGGCGATGTTGCGGTTTGAAACCCTGACCTGGGGCATCAACTCGGCCTATGGTGCCAGCTTCGACCGCAACCAGGCCGCCCTGCTGGCCCTGATGCTGGTGGCCCTGGCGCTGACCGTGGTCGCCGGGGAGAAACGGTTCCGTGGGCAGGTCGGCCAGGGCGCCAGCCGCGGCCGGGTGCCACTGATCCCCGCCGGCCGGTGGGTCACCGTGGTTCTCGCCTTGGTGCTCAGCGCTCCGGTGGTGGGCGTCGTCGTCCCAGTCGGCGGGCTGACCAGCCGACTGCTGGAAGCCCAGACGCTGCGGGAGATCGACGTCGCGCGCCTCGGTGAAGCCATCGGAACCACCCTGGGTCTAGCCGTCGCCGGCGCGTTCGCCGCCGTGGTGCTGGCTCTCCCCATCGCCGTCCTGGCGGCGCGGTACCGGGGTCGGCTGGTCGCCGCTGTCGAGGCAGTAGGATTCCTGGGTCATGCCCTGCCCGGCATTGTGGTGGGCCTGGCGCTGGTGTTCTTCGCGCTGGCCGCGGTCCCGGCGCTCTACCAGACAGTTGTGGTGCTCATTTTCGGCTACGCAGTCCTGTTCATGCCGAAGGCTATCGGTACGATGCGCAGTGGCATTGCGGCGGTGCCGGGGGATCTGGTCGACGTGTCGCGGATGCTGGGGTTGTCTCCGTTGCAGTCGTGGTGGCGGGTGACCGCCCGGCTGGCGCTCCCCGGTATCGGGGTGAGCGCATTGCTGGTTGCCATCTCCGTCATGAAAGAATTACCTGCGACGCTGCTGCTGCGCCCCACCGGCACATCCACCCTCGCCACTGAGTTATGGTCACGGACCACAGTGTTCGAGTTTGGGGCTGCCGCACCCTACGCGGCAACCCTGGTGCTGCTCGCCGCCGTCCCGGCGGTGGTGCTCTCCGGGTTCCGGGGCGTTGCGAAGGAGGAGCTGTGAGCTGGGTAGTCATTGAGGGGCTGCGCGTTGCCTACGGCGACACGACTGTGCTCGACGGCGTCCACCTGGAGATACCCCGGGGCGCCCTCACCGCGGTGCTCGGCCCGAGCGGCTGCGGCAAAACCACCCTGTTGCGTGCCATCGCCGGTCTCCTCCCCGCGACCGGCGGCACCATCAGCGTCGGCGAAAATCTCCTGTCCTCGCCCACCGTCCAGCTAGCCCCGGAAAAGCGTGGGGTTGGTTGGGTGCCCCAGGATGCCTCGCTTTTCCCCCACTTATCAGTAGGGGACAACATTGGGTTTGGGCTGAAGCGCACCCCGGACCGGGCCCGACGGATCGCCGACCTCGCCGCACTCGTTGGCCTCGGAGAGCTGGTGGATCGCGCTCCATCCCAGTTGTCCGGCGGGCAGGCCCAGCGTGTGGCGCTGGCCCGCTCCCTGGCGCCCCGGCCTGATCTGGTGCTCCTCGACGAGCCGTTCGCCGCGCTCGACCCTCAGCTACGGTCCACGCTGCGCCGCGAGGTCGCCGACCTGCTGCGTGGGCAAAGCAATACCAGCCTCCTGGTCACCCACGACCAGGAGGAGGCGCTGTCCCTGGCCGACTACGTCGCGGTCATGCGGGAGGGCCAGATCCTGCAGTGGGGCACCCCCCGCGAAGTCTATGAGCGGCCGGTCAGCCGGTGGGTTGCAGCGTTCGTCGGTGACACAGTGGAAGTGGACGGCTACTGGTCCGGCGGTCTGGTGCAGTGCGGCCTGGGGCTGGTGGAAGCCGAGATGGCCGACGGCAGCGAACCGACGGACGGCTCACCGGTGTGCCTGATGCTCCGGCCGGAATGGCTTCACGTCCAGGGCGGTGGAACCGAAGCGACAGTCACCTCAGTGTCCTACGCCGGCCACGACGCCCTGGTCAGCGTTGAACTGCCCACCGGCGTGACGGTCCGCGCCAGGATGGCCGCGCCCGACCTGCCGAACCGCGGCGACCGGGTATCGCTGGGCATCAGGCACCGGGCGCTCGCCTACCCCGGCACCTCGGCCTCGCCCGTCGTGCCGGCCGTCACACGGTAAGCCGCCTCCAGGGTCATCCACGCCTGCAGCTGCGTGGACAGTTCGATACCACCGGTGAGTGCGTCGTTCCCGGTTCCCGCCGGGAACGCCAGCACCGCATCCCCGGGGTCCCGACGCCGGCCACGAACCACCGGGGCGGGCACCCCGGTGCGCGCCGACCACAACGAGTCCGCCGTCGTCGTCACCAGGGTTGCGGCGGTCCGCCGAACCATCACCGGCAGCGAGGGATCCAGCGCTGCGAGGCCGAGGTAGCGGACCAGGATTCCGGTGAACAGGCCGCCGTCGCCGCCCCCATGCGTGAGCAGCACCCCGTTTGGTGCCAGGTGTGTCCCGACGGCGGTGATCAGGTCAGCGGCGGCAGCCAGATTGGCGGGCCCACCCAGCTCGAGGAGGGCGCCAAGGACCGGACCCTGGTTGTAGGTGTAGACGGCAGGGACCAGCAGTTCGCCGCCGGTCGTCAATCGGATCCCATCCTGGTACAGGCCCGTCTGCTGATCCCGGAGCCGGTGTGCCAACCAGTCCACCAGCTCCTGCGCCCGGCCCGGATCGCCCCGTCGGGCGAAGAGCAGGGCCGCCGGACCGGTGGCGGGGGTGTTCTTGAAGTTGCGGTCGGTGTTCCAGTACAGCCCGCCGCCCACGTCCGGCGTGTGCGCTGACCGGAGTGCGCGTTCCAGGGCCGGAAGCGCCCGGCTACCATCCCACCCCAGGAGGCGCAGTCGGTCCACCGCCAGAGCAAGCCACGCCATGTCGTCATAGTAGGAATTGGTCCAGCGCAGGCCGTTGCGCAGGAAAATTCCCCACAGCAGACCTCGGGCCGTTGGCGCTGAGGCCGGCTGCCGTTCGCCCTTCCACTGTGCCGCTTCCCGCAGTGCCGCGTCCACCAGGGCATCGAGGTAGTGGGCTTGCCACCAGTAGTGCCAGGCATAGCTCGGGCGCCCACGGGGACTCCACACGGCACCCAGATGGGTTCCCGGTAGCCCGAAGAGGTGGTGGCCGAAGCGGGATCGGACGGACGCCGCGGCGGCCTCAGCCCGCAATCCCGTCGCACGGAGCTGGGGTTCTTCCGCCGGAGTGAGCATAAATCCACCCTAACCGGATAGCTCGTGGCTCGTACTGAGCAATCTGCCATACCTGACGCCAGCCGGATGCAGTATGGGCTGCGTCACAGTAGTGTTTGTTGGGCATCAGGTTACGCCTGCGCCCGCATCACCGACAGATCGCCCAACGGCACCGACGCCCCAGGAGACTCCATGGACATCACCAATACTGTGGCATTGATCACCGGAGGTGCCTCAGGCCTGGGCCAGGCTACCGCGAGGAAACTGCATGACGACGGCGCCACGGTGGTCCTCGTCGACCTGCCGCAATCTGCCGGCGCCAGGTTCGCCGCCGAACTCGGCGTCCGAGCCGTATTCGCCCCCGCCGATGTCACCGACCCTGCCCAGGTGCAAGCCGCCGTCGACACCGCCGTGGGGCTGGGCCCGCTGCGCACCGTGGTCAACTGCGCGGGGATCGCCACGCCCGGGAAGGTCCTCGGACGCGACGGGGTGCTCCCACTGGAGCAGTTCGCCAGGGTCATCAACATCAATCTGATCGGCACGTTCAACGTGATCCGGCTGACCGCCGAAGCGATGGCCGCCACTGAACCGGTCTCCCCGCCGAACGGTTCACCCGAACGAGGAGTGATCGTGAACACCGCCTCGGTGGCAGCGTTCGACGGGCAGATCGGCCAGCCAGCGTACGCCGCCTCCAAGGGTGCTGTCGCCGCGATGACACTTCCCATCGCGCGGGAGCTCGCCCGCTCGCTGATCCGGGTGGTCACCATCGCGCCCGGAATCTTCGAAACCCCGATGATGGCGGGACTGCCGCAGGAAGCGCAGGATTCCCTGGGCGCGCAGGTTCCCCACCCGTCGCGGCTCGGCAAACCCGCCGAGTACGCGGCCCTGGTCGCCCACATTGTGCAGAACCAGATGCTCAACGGCGAAACGATCCGCCTCGACGGTGCCATCCGCATGGCACCGAAATAGCTGCCACCGCAGCTCCAGAAAGGAACAGCTCAATGGAGAGCCCTCTCCCTTCCGCCGATTTTATGGGCTTCGAATCCCTGCTCAACGCCGCCGAACGCGCGAAGCTCGACGACGTCCGCGACTTCCTCGATAAGGAGGTGGCGCCGTCGGCCGAGGAATGGTGGAACCGCGCGGAATTCCCCATCGAGGTGCTCCCCAAGCTTGCTGCACTAAACCTGAGCACCCCGGTCCAGCAGGGATACAGTTACCTGTTCAGCGGCATGGTGATCGCCGAGATGACGCGCGCCGACACATCCCTCGCCACGTTCTTCATGGTGCACCACGACCTCTTCGTGGAGGCGCTGCATGAATTCGGTTCCGAAGACCAGAAGGCCCGGCTGTTGCAGGACGCCATGGACCTCCGGATCACCGGGGCATTCGCCCTCACCGAGCCGCTGCACGGCTCTGATGTGGCAGGGGGGCTCGCGACGACCGCAACGCGCGACGGCGACTCCTGGGTCCTGAACGGCGCCAAACGCTGGATCGGCAACGGCACCTTCTGCGACTACATGCTGCTGTGGGCGAGGGACACCACCGATGGCAGCGTCAGGGGCTTTATCCTCGACGCGACGCTGCCTGGCGTCACCCGAACGCGGATTGAGAACAAGATTGCCCTGCGAACCGTCCAGAACGCTGACGTGTTGTTGGACAACGTCCGGGTGCCCGAAGCGGACCGGTTCGCTGGCATCAATACGTTCGCCGACACTCGCCGGTTACTGCGAGGGTCGCGGATCATGGTCGGCTGGCAGGCGGTGGGCCAGCAGCTCGCTGCCTTCGACGTCGCCCGCCAATACGCTGCGGACCGCCACCAGTTCGGCCAACCCATTGCCGGGTTCCAGCTGGTGCAGGACCAGCTGGTGCGCATGCTTGGGAACACGACCGCGAGCCTGGGGATGATGGCGCGGGTGGCGCAGCTGCAGGAAGACGGCGGTGGGGACATGCCCCAGGCCGCGCTCGCGAAGGCCTACACAACGGCCCGGATGCGTGAGACCGTCGCCCTGGGGCGCGGAATTTTCGGCGGCAACGGTATCGTCACCGATTTCCGGATGGCCAAGATCTTCGCCGACGCCGAAGCCATCTTCACCTATGAGGGGTCCCATGAGATCAACACGCTCATAGTCGGACGGGCCATCACCGGACTGTCGGCGATCAACTAGGTCCCGCACCGATCCCCACCCTTGCTGACCGGTGGCGGCGGGTAGCCAGTATATTGTGGGGTCACACCCTCAAGATTGGAGCACCATGCCCATCCCTGTCACAGACTTCTCCCACGTTCGACTGACCGTCACCGACATTGATCGGTCCCGCGCGTTCTACGAGGCGGTCTTCGGCTTCGACATAGCGTTCGAGGCTCCGCCCGCTGACGCGGACCAGGAGACTAAAGACCAGCTGGGGTTTCTGTTCGGCGGTGTGATCTACAGTTTCGGAAGCCGTCTGCTGGGCCTGCGCCCGGTGGCAACGGCCGGTGACCGGTACGACGAGGATCGCGTTGGACTTGACCACCTGAGCTTTGCTGTCGCCGCGCGCAGTGAGCTGGATGCTTCTGCGGCCCTTCTTGATGATCTTGGCGTTGCGCATAGCGGGGTCAAGGATATCGGTGCTGGGTTCATCCTCGAGTTCCGGGACCCGGACAACGTGGCCCTCGAACTGTTTGCCCCGGCAGCCTGAGCCGGGTCCCTGGCCGGAGAAGTAGCCGACGCCGGCGGGCCGAGGCTGAAGGGCTGAAGGGCTGACGGGGTCGACGTGTTGCGCAGGGACTTGGCGATGGCAGACTTAACCCATGCCGTCATTCCGCGCCCAGCTCGACATCCTCGGCCTGCTCCCAGGACACGCGCCGGAGGCCGTCATGGACTCGGCCCAGGCGGCCGTGGGCGCCGCCCATCTGGTGGAGGCGAAGCAGCTTGATGTCGTGGCTGGGACCCCGCGGATTACCCTCAGGTTTCTTGTCAAGGAAACCGATTACGAGGCAGGCGCCCGGCAGGCCATCCAGGCGGCGGTGACCATGCGTCACGCGGTGGGGCGGGTAGCTACGGTCGGGCCTCTACGGGTTCTCCGTCGTCGTAGAAATCGATGGGAGCGACTGTAGCCATCTGCCGGGCCCGCAATTCGCGTCGGTACGCGTGGTCCACACGGTGTCGCCTCGACCCGGCGGAGATAAGAAGCAGGAAGACGCCCAGCCCGGCGGCAAAGGCGACCGGCGTCGACTGTGGTTCACCGAACAGCCGCATCGGAACCATGCAGGCCAACCCCCAGACCACAGCGAGGGCGACCGCGATCCGACCCCGATCGGTCATGCACACGGCCATCGCGGCCAGGGTGAGCAGAACCACCCCAATGAGGGCCCAGCGCTGGGGGCCCCACCCCAACCAGTCGACACCCTGGGTAGTCAGCACCGCGGCGGTGTGCACTGCAGCGGTGACGCCCGTCCAGCCCAGAAACAAGCCAACTGGGACATCAACAAGGGCGCCCTCACCATGAGTCCGTGCCGGGAAATGGTTCAACCAGCGCAGGGAACCCACCAGGATGGCCAGAAGCAGCACGATCATCACCAGGCTCGTGGTGGCTTGATTCTGTTGCACGGCCACAACCCAGGCCACCGTCACCAGCATCGCTGCGGCCACCAGCCACCCCAGCCCGCGGTGTCGGGGGCTGCGCCGCTGGGACGGCAACCATTGGTGCGCCGTGTACCCCAGCAGGCCGACGCCGATCACCAGCCACAGATAATGCGCGGGTGCTGCGGGGGAGATCAGCGTGACTCCGGGGTCGAAGGTCCCGAGGGGGGCGTCCCGGAGATCCGGCCCGCCGAACGCCCCGGCGGTGCCGGCCACGCCCAGGCCAGCGCCCAGCACCACCATCGTTACCCCAATCCGTCGAACCAGGTCAGGGTCCCAGGGGCCGACTCTGTTGAGGACCGTCGCGCCGCTCTGCGCTACCCGGCGAGCGGCGGCGCGGGCTGCGCTGCTCCCGTTCCTCGCCGGGCGAGGTGAGTGAACGGTATCGGCCGCTGAGGGCCGGGTGCTGTTCGTGGCTGTCGGCCGTGTAGGTCCGGCTGCCGTGGTCCCCGCCTGAGTGGTTCCCGACCCGGTTGTCCGGGCGGCTGCACCTTCGGAGGTGCTGCCGGCGGGGCGCCCAGCCCGGAGCCGCTCCAATACCGGTGAGATCGACCCCGTCGCGGGCTCCTCGGCTGCGGCGCGGGGCGGCCCGGGATCTGACGCCGCCGCTGGCAGATTAGTCGGTTTGGTCGGCAGCCGGGGGACGGGCGGGGTCGGGGTGCTCATCAGTGGTTCTAACCTTCCGGCGTTGCTTGAGCGCGAGGAATGCGGCAATTACAAGTCCCACCAGAGTACCTATACCCATTCCGAGCAGGGCGCTGACCCACAGTGGAAACCCCGTGGTGACGTCGGTAATGTAGCCCAGCATGACCAGCCAGGAGGACCACAGGATGCCCCCGACGGCGGCGCACGCGAGGAACGGCCGGAGCGGAAGGTCGGCAATGCCGGCCGCTGCGACGCCCGCCGACCGCCCGGCCGGAAGGAACCTCAGAGCGATGAGCCCGGCATAGGTGGGGGACTTCCCTACTTTTTCGACAGCATTCCGGATGCCCCGGTGGATGCCGCGACCCCACCGGAATTTGTCCAGCCAGGAGGTCAGCCGGTTGCGGAACAGCAGGTACAGGATGATGTCGCCCAGCCAGCTCCCCAGGATTGCGGTCAGGAGCGCCACCGGGAGGAACAGGGTGCCTTCGGAGGCCATGGTGCCGGAAGCGATCACCAGGAACTCGGAAGGCACGGCGGGAATGAACACGTCGATGACGACGACGATGAAGGTCAGGGGATGGAACAGCGGCGACCATGCCCCAAGATCGGTGAGATCCACGGTTCCAATCTACAGGTGCCCCGCAGGGTGCGGTCTAGGGCAGCCAGTGTGGCTAGGCGAAGTCCTGGAGCTGCAACTGGCTGTCAAAACGCCGGGCGACACCGCTGAGGGGGTCGGTGAACGCGATGCTTTTCGCAAGCAACTGGAGCGGCTTGCTGTAATCGTCGGGCGCCTGGGGGTGCAGCACCGGGTAGAACGGATCGTTTATGATGCCCAGCCCCAGCCCGGCCATGTGCAGGCGAAGCTGATGGGTTTTGCCGGTACGCGGGATCAGCCGGTAGCGGCCGCGCCCGTGCCGTTCCGCCACCAGTTGCACCAGTGTCTCAGTGTTGGGTTCGCCCTCCACCTCCTCGGCGAGCAGATAGGTGCGGCTCTTCACGATGCGGCTGTGGACCACCCGCGGATGGTCCATCAGGTCCAGGGCGGGGTCAACCGGGGCGGCCGCCTCATACTCTTTGGAGATGAGCCGGTTCTCGAACAGGAGCTGGTAATCCCCCCGTGTGGCCGGGTTGGTGGAGAACAGGAGGATTCCGGCGGTCAGCCGGTCCAGGCGGTGCATCGGGATCAGCTGGGGGAGGTCCAGCTGGACCCGCAGCCGGACCAGAGCCGACTCTGCCACGTAACGGCCGCCCGGGGTGGTGGGCAGGAAATGCGGTTTGTCCACCACCAGCAGGTTCTCATCCTGGTGCAGGATTCCCAGCTCCACCGGGAGGCGTTCCTCGACCGGCAGCTCCCGGTAGTACCAGACGAACGTGTGCGCGGTGAGAGGGGTAGTTCGGGTCAGCCGCTCGCCGTTTAAAGCGACCACCTCACCCCGGTCGAAGCGGGCGGCTACCCCGTCAGGATCGACGTGGTCCCACCGGTCCAGGATGTAGTCGAGTGCGGTACCCCAGGGCCCCTCGGCGGGCAGGCGCAACCGCGTGGCGTTGACGCCGTCGCGGACGGGAAGAGGGGATTGCATCACCCGTCAACTGTACGCGCTCGCCCCTTCACCGGCGGCTGGCTAGCACCGACGCCTGGCTAGCTGCAGCCGACAATCCTGTACAGGGACGCGCTGCCTTCCCGGTCCGCCAGCTCAAAGCCCGCCCCGGGGGAGAGATCGCTGAGGCCGGAGAAGATTGGCGCACTACCACCGTGGACCGAAGCGGTCCCGAAATCCAGGACGAACGCCGTGTTGGTGCTCCGGACGGCGGCGCAGACCGCCGGGTTCTGCCGCATCCTGTCCAACTCGTCGAAAATGAGCTTGGCCTCCGGGGTCACAGGACTGGTTCCGGCAGGTAGGAGCGATTCCCGTCCAGCAAAGGCGTACGAGAGGGAGGCCCCAGTCAGGGGCTGGCCCGCAATTACCGCGTCGGCGGGGACACGGTCGGGTAGCCGCTGGAGGAGCGTTAGCTCGTCCACGGTGAGCAGCCGCGAGTCGTCGGTGTATCGGTAGTGGAAGGCAGCCTCACTCACCCCGCGCTGCACGGCGAACAGCGGTGCCACGGCCAGGCCGATCACCACCAGAGCCGCTGCCACCGCCGGCAGGAACCAGCCCGGTTCGGGTGTGCCGCTGGCCGCACGCGCGCGTTGAAGCCCTTGGACGGCGGAACTGGCCAGCGCCACGCCGCCGATACTGGCCACCAGGAGTCCTGCCGGGGCGAGCATGGCGCTGATCCTGAAATAGTCGTTGTACCAGGCCCCCGCGACGATCCACCGCACAGTCGGCTCCTCCTGCCAACTGCCGAGAACAAACAACGCCCCCGCCACCAGATACATGACAATCACCCAGCGGTGGCTGCGCAGATACAGGACGACGGCGGCACCGACCGCGGTGAGTATCATCGCCAGCAGGGCCACCGGCCGGCCGAGGGGGCCATGCAGCAGGACCTCAGGAATTGCTCCGGCGGCGTCACCCGCCTGCGCCCAGTTATCTGAGCTGCTTCGGGCGGGACGAACAGTCATCCATAACGCAGCCGACAGGACCGCAAACGCGACGGCGCCGGCGACGGCCGCCAGCCGTCGCCGACCGCCACTGGTGCGGGCGGTCCGATACGCCACCGTGAGGACCGCCGGCGCCGACAAAGCCAGGAGCCCTAGCAGGGACGACGGGTGGGCCAGCATCAGGCCGGGCAGGAGACCCGCCAGGAGCACCAGGCACCCAAAGCGTCTCAGCGGCACCTCAGAGCCGGCACCTACCAGCTGAAGGACCAGCCCCAGGGCGGCGGGCAGGATGGCGATGGACAGCATGAACGGGTACACTACGCCGAATTCGAGCAGCAGGTAGGGGAAGGAGCTGTAGGCGGTGGAGAGGACACCGGCGACCAGGAGGGGTAGGGCGCGCTCGCCGGTCAGCCGGCTGACCAGGAAGAGGCAGCCGACGCTCCAGATCCCGGTGATCAGCACCAGGTTGGCCACGTTGATGGCCGCGGCGAGGGGAATGCCTGAGGTGGCGATGACCAGGGAAACGACGGCGTGCCAGCCGGCCGGGTAGAACGTCCCCTCCCTGGTTCCGAGATACCCGAGGGTCAGCGACGAGGAGTTGGAGGTCTCGGTGATGTAGCGCAGCGCGTTCAGATGGAAAATGTTGTCGTGGGACTGGGCGATGTTCTCGGGTGCCCCGAACATCCAGAACATCCACGCTGCCACCGGCACCGCAGCAACCGCCCACGCGATGAGAACAGTCCTGGTCCGGGCTGGCGGTTCGGCCCCGCCTGCGGGGCCGTGAATCAGGTGCCCGGCGCTGCGACGCAGCAACCACAACAGGGCCGTCACCACCAGGGTGACGGCCACCACCGGCAGTAGTGACCAGTCGACCCCCGCGGCGGCGGCAACCTCAGCGGACACCACCACCGCCGTGATGCTGAATGGCCCTGCCAGCGCCAGCAGCGTGAGTCGCCGCAGCCCCAGCGCAGCGCCCCAGGCCAGACCGGGGCCGAAGACCACAGCCAGGGCGACAACAAACGCGGGGAGGGTCGCTGCCCAGCTCATAGGTCCTCTCGGATGGTGGCGGAAGTGCTCATGCGGTTGCCGCCGGACTGTCTGGCTGACAATACGGACAGTAGTACAGGTCCCGCAGTTCGAGTTCGTTGTCCCCGAGCTGTTCGAGCGTGACCTTTGTGCCGCATCGCAGGCAGCCGCGGTGCTCCCGGCCGTAGACCCACAGGGTGTCGCCCCTCAGGTTGCCGGTGGTGGCACGCGTGGACCGAGCCTTGTTTGCCTCAAGGAGTTTTTTGGCCAAAGCCACCATGCGCGGCAGCTCACGGACCTTGGCCACCGGGGTCAGCGGGTGCACCCCGGCGAGGAAACACAACTCACATCGATACACGTTTCCGATCCCCGCAAGGTTCCGCTGGTCCAGCAGTGCCAGCCCGATCGGCCGGTCCGGCTGGGACCGCAATCGGCGCAGCACCTCGTCGGGGTTCCAGTCCGGTCCCAGGAGATCGGGACCCAGATAGCCCACCGCCTCGTCCTCGGCGGATTGGGGGAGGACTTTCAGGAAACCCAGTTCGAATCCCACCGCGGTGGACTCGGCGGTCTCAAGAATGCAGCGTGCCTTGAACGCCGGACGGCGCCATTTCGCACCCTTGGCGTAAATATGCCACAGCCCTTCCATTTTCAGGTGCGAATGGATGGTGAACCCGTCGTCGCCGCCCACCCGGATCAGCAGGTGCTTTCCGCGGGCGACCACGTTCTGCACCGTCTGGCCCGTGAAGTCGACGGTGGCGAACCGGGGCACCCGGATATCGCAGCGGGTCAGCGTCCGGCCGGCCAGGGCAGCGTTCAGTTCGCGGGCCGCCCGCCAGACGGTATCTCCCTCAGGCACGGATTCTCAGCCCCCGCGGGGTGGAATAGAACCCGGCAGCGGTCAGCGCGCGTCCTACCTCGGAGTCCAGGACCGGTTCGCCGTTGACCTTCTCGATGGCCATTTTCTCCGCCGCGCCCCGGCGGATCACTGCGACCAGCGCCCCGGCTGCCGCGTGCAGGGCCGCCGAATCCTCGGTGAAGGCCAGCATCGTTTTGCCGCCACGCTCCACATAGAGGGCCAGTTTGCCGTCCTGCAGGATCACCAGTGCCCCAGCTTTCCGGCCCGGGCGGTGTCCGCCGTCGGACGTGGGCCACGCCAGCGCAGCGCCGTAGGGGTTCGCCGGGTCGGTTGCGGCGAGGGCAATCGAGGAACGCACGACGTCGGGGTCCTCGCCGGGCCGGCGCTCCTGCTGGGCGTCGGCGCTGAAGGAGCGCAGCCGATCAACCGTGGCGGGGACAGCGAACTGGGCAGCGCCGAGATGTTCGATGAAGTAGCCGCGCCGGCACCGGCCCATCTCCTCAAGGCGGGCCAGCACCTTGTACTGCAGGCCAAAGCCACCGGGGGTGCCTTCGCTGCCCACCGACCCGCGGGTGACCACTCCGTAACGGTCCAGCAGTAGTTCTGCGGTGGCGTGGGCGTGGATCGTGGTTTCCGCCTCGACCGGAGGCAGCACGGTCCACCGGCCCGCGGCCATGGGCGGGGTGCTGCGCTGGTAGCCGCGGACGCCGTCGTCGTTCCCCGAAGCGCGGAGGGAGGACCCGGTCAGGGACGCACCGGGTGCGCGCCCCAGCCGGCCGACCCGCGACGACCGGGCCCGCGGCGGCGCGGCGCGCTGCTTGTGGGCCGTCTTGCCGCCGGCGAGCAGGCTGCGCACCGGCGTGAACGTGTCATTGCTGATCCTGCCGGCCCACACCAGTTCCCACAGGGCGTTGACCACCTCCGTGTCGTTGCGTGGCGCCGCGGAATCCAGCGATTCGGCGAGCTGCCTGAAGAAGTACGCGCCCCCCCGGCCCAGCAGGTCCAGAAGATTCAGCTGCAGGGCCGACGGTTCGAACACGGGGTCCGGTCGTAGGGTCAGCGGTGCGTTTTCGGCCAGGTGCAGGGCGATCCACCCGTCGTTGCCCGGCAGGGAGCCGGCCCCCGACCACACCACCTCCCCGGTGGCTGTGAGCTCGTCGAGTATTGCCGGCGTGTAGTTCGCTATCCGGGAGCCGAGGATGAGAGGTTCCCAGGCCGACGCCGGAATGGGTACCCCTGACAGCTGGTCCACCACGGTCGCCACCCCGTCCAGTCCGCGCAGGCCCGACCCGACGTGCTGCCAGGACGGCAGGAACCTGCCGTACGCCGCGGGGTCCACCGGTTCCACTTCCTGCCGCAGCGCGGCCAGGGACCGGCGGCGTAGCCTGCGCAGCACCTCGACGTCGCACCATTCGCTGGGCGCCGCGGTGTGGCCGGTGGTTCCGGCAGTGTTTTCGGGGAGGGACGCGACGGGGCGGAATTCACCCTCGACCACCCGGCCGTCGGCGGCCAGCCGTTGCAGGGCGGTCAGCACCACAGCAACCCCGAGGCCGAGCCGCTGTGCGGTTTCGGCGGCGGTGAACGGGCCGTGGGTGCGGGCGTAGCGGCCCACCAGGTCGCCCAGGGGATCCGCTACGGGCTCGATGAAGGCCAGCGGGATGCCCATCGGGAGCGGCACGCCCAGCGCGTCGCGCAACCGGGCGGCATCCTCGACAGCAGACCAACGTTCCTCGCCGGCAATGAAGACCTGCAGCGCCCGGTTGGCCTGGGCGAGCTGGGTGAGGAGCGGCCCCACGTGTTCGGCGGTGGGCGTGCCGCCGGACTCCTCTGCGGTCTGGAACCGGTCAGCCACCTCCTGGGTGGTGAGCGGGCCAAGGAGGCGCAGCAGGTCTGCGACACCTTCGAGGCCGCGCACGGTCCGGTCCGGTGCGAGTCGCTGCAGCTCGTTTTCGGTGGTGGCGATGACCTGCGGATCCAGCAGTTCGCGCAACTCCGCGCGCCCCAGCAGTTCGTTGAGGAGAGTCGGGTCCAGGGAGAGCGCCGCGGCGCGTCGTTCGGCAAGCGGCGAATCGCCCTCATAGAGGAAGGAGGCAACATAGCCGAACAGCATGGAGCGGGCAAACGGTGACGGCTGCGAAGTTGTCGTCTCGACGATCCGCAGTTCCCGGCGCTCGATGCTGGCGGCGATGCCCTTCAGGGCGGGCAGGTCGTAGACGTCCTGAAGGCACTCGCGGACGGTTTCGAGCACGATCGGGAACGTGGGGTATTTGCGGGCGACGTCGAGCAGTTGCGCGGAGCGTTGGCGTTGCTGCCAGAGCGGGGAGCGCTTACCGGGATTCTGGCGGGGCAGCAGGAGGGCGCGCGCAGCGCACTCGCGGAACCGTGAGGCGAACAGCGCCGAGCCGCCCACCTCGGTGGTGACAATACCGTCGAGTTCCTCGGCGTCGAACAGGAACAGGTCAGCCCCGGGCGGTTCGTCATCCATCAGCGGCACCCGCAGCACAATGCCGTCGTCGGAGGCCATCGCCGAGCCGTCCATACCGTACCGCTGCTCAAGGCGGGCCCCGACGGCGAGTGCCCACGGAGCGTGCACCGGCATGCCGAACGGGCTGTGCAGGATCACCCGCCAGTCGCCGAGCTCGTCGTGGAACCGCTCGACCACCAGGGTGCGATCATTGGGGACAATTTCGGTGGCCGCCCGCTGTTCGGCGAGGTAGGTCAGCAGGTTTCCCGCCGCCCAGTCGTCGAGCCCGATCGCCTTGCATCGAGCCTGCGCTTCGTCAGGGGCGGCGGTAGATGTCTCCCGGACAAACGCGCCGATCGCGCGGCCCAGTTCCACCGGCCGGCCCAGGGAATCGCCCTTCCAGAACGGCAACCTGCCGGGCTGCCCGAACGCCGGGGATACCAGGACCCGGTCGTGGGTGATTTCCTCAATCCGCCAACTGGTGGCACCCAGGGCGAACACGTCGCCCACCCGCGACTCGTAGACCATTTCCTCGTCGAGTTCACCGACCCGGCGCCCGCCCTGTTTGCCGCCGGTACCGGGTTCAGCCGAGCCCACCAGGAACACGCCGAAGAGCCCCCGGTCGGGGATGGTGCCGCCGGAGGTGACGGCGAGACGTTGGGCGCCGGGACGCCCGGTGATGGTGCCTTCCACCCGGTCCCAGATGATCCGCGGCCGTAGTTCAGCGAACTCGTCGGAGGGGTAGCGTCCCGCCAGGAGGTCGAGGGTCGCGTCGAACGCGGAGCGCGGCAGGGTGGCGAACGGTGCCGACCGGCGGACGACGTCGAACCATTCCTCAACATCGATCGTGCCCAGGGCCGCCGCAGCGACCGTCTGTTGCGCCAGGATGTCCAGCGGGTTGGCGGGAATGTAGAGCGGTTCGATCTTTCCGGCCAGCATTCGCTCGACGGTGACTGCAGTGTTCACCAGGTCGCCGCGGTGTTTGGGGAAAAGCACCCCCTGGGACACCTCACCTACCTGGTGCCCGGCCCGGCCCACCCGCTGCAGCCCACTGGCCACCGAATAGGGCGATTCCACCTGGACCACCAGGTCGACGGCGCCCATGTCGATGCCGAGTTCCAGCGACGACGTCGCCACGACACAGCGCAGCCGCCCGGATTTGAGGTCATCCTCGATCAGCGCGCGCTGGTCCTTGGACACGGACCCGTGGTGGGCTCGCGCCAGCAGCGGTTCAGCGCCTTCGGACTGACCCGACTGTCCCATCTGTTGGGCAGGGGGTGTGGGCGGGGCAGGCTGACCGGTGCCGTCCGATTCGTCCGCGGGTGATGCCCGTGCCGCGGCGGCTTCCAGCCGGTCGGCGTGGATCTCGTTGAGGCGGGCGGTGAGGCGTTCCGCCAGCCGGCGCGAATTGGCGAACACGATCGTGGAGCGGTTGGCCTGAATCAGGTCGACGATCTTCTCTTCGACGTGCGGCCAGATGCTGCCCTGCGGCACGGCGTCGGCGCCGTACGCGTCGTCGTCTCCGGTGTGCTGCGTCGGCGGCCCGCCGAGCTCGGTCATATCCTCGACCGGGACAGTGACGGTCAGGTCCCACTGCTTCTTCGACGGGGGTGCCACGATCTCCACCGGTGCGTTGCCGCCCAGGAAACGGGCGACGGTCTCCTGCGGTTCAACGGTGGCGGAAAGCCCGATGCGCTGCACAGGTTTGTCCAGCAGTGCGTCGAGCCGGGCCAGCGACACCGCGAGGTGTGCCCCACGTTTGGAGCCAGCGACCGCGTGGACCTCATCGACGATGACCGTATCGACGTCGGTCAGCGTCTCCCGCGCCTTGGAGGTCAACATGAGGAACAACGACTCGGGTGTGGTGATGAGAATGTCCGGTGGCCGGGTCAACAGGGCACGTCGGTCCGCCTGCGAGGTGTCGCCTGAGCGTACCCCCACGGTGATGACCGGCGCCGGAAGGCCCAACCGTTTCGCCGTCTGGGTGATGCCGATCATTGGTGCGCGCAGGTTGCGTTCGACGTCGACGCCGAGCGCCTTCAGCGGCGAAATGTACAGGACCCGGGTGCCACGTTTCTTCGCGGGCGTCCCCTTGGCAACAGTCTCAGCCTCGGCGGCGCCGGAGGCGATGAACTTGTCCAGCGCCCAGAGGAACGCCGCAAGGGTCTTGCCGGAACCGGTGGGGGCAATGACCAGCGCGTTTGAGCCCGCAGAGATGGCATTCCAGGCCCCTTCCTGCGCGGACGTAGGCGCGGCAAATGCTCCGGCGAACCACTGATGGGTTGCGGGAGTGAACTTATCCAGCGCCGACGTCACCGATTCATCATCTCCCAGGCGGCTGACATTTTGCGACGCAGCGGGCCGGGCTCCCGCATCAGCGGTGATTCAGGGGTAGCTTTCAGGGTAGAACGCGCCCGCTTCAGCAGGAAAGGCTCACCCATGAGTGGCCAGGTAGGCAACAACTGGTTTCCGCTGACAGGGGTGTCTGTCCTCTTTGTCGGCGGCGCCGCGGCGGGCCCGATCGCCGGCGACAACACGGGTGCCGTCGCAGCCTACTTCGTTGTCGCAACCCTGCTGCTCATCCTGCTGGCGGCCCCGTGGCTGGTCCGCAACCCGCCGGCAATCAACGCCAACTCCGGCACCTATCTGGTGCTCGCCGTCGTCCTGGAGTTGGCGGCCCTGCTGGGCGGCTCCATTGCCGTCCTCCGTGGGCTCGGCGGCTGGATTGTCCTGGGGCTCGGCCTGGCGGCGTACGGGCTCCTGGAACGTGGCCGGGTGATGGTGACTGCAGGAGTGTTCGCTGTGCTGGCCGGCGTCGTCGCCGTCGTGGCGCACCAGAGCTGGCTCACCCTGGCCCTGCAGTTGCTGACCGCAGCGGTCTTCGCGCTTGCCGCAGGCCGGCTGCGGCACCTGTTGCTGAGGCAGCGGCGGGTGCCCGACGACGCACTCGAAACCCCGGCACCCGCCCTGCAGTGAGGCAAGCCCCCTGAGGGGCTGTGTTACATGGCTACGACGGGGCCGACGGTCATCAGGATGATGCTCTCGGCCGCGCAGCCAAACGATTCCTGGGCTGCCACCAGGGAGTCTGTGGCGTCCGGTGGGTAGACCAGCACCCCCACGATGTCGGTGATGACGCAGTCGTCGCCATAGTTCTGCGCGTTGGTTTGTTGGAGGGTTGCAATCGCCGATTGGCCCGGTTCCAGGACGACGGCAGGGACCTCGACGCCGGGTTCCCGGTCTGCGGGGGCGCCAACCTGCGCTCCCGACGCGTCGACATAGGACACCCCCGGGTAACCGGTCATGGTGCAGTCCGTGTCGGACGTATTTGCGAGGATGAGGTTGCGCGCCGCAGTACCCGCGCCACCGGCGCCCATCGGAGTTTCCACGCTGGCCGACAGATCGGCTGCGGTGCAGATTTCCGTCGCAGCCTCGGCGGGCTCCTCGGCCTCCTGGGAAGCGTCTGCGCTGGGGCTGGCCGAGGGCTCAGTCTCTGGCGCGGACGAGGGCTCAGACTCTGGCGCAGACGAGGGTGCCGACGAGGGTGCCTCGCTCGCTTCCTCGGTTGGTGGCTCAGAGGTTGGCGTAGCGGAGGTGGTGGTTTCGACCGCCGCTGCGGTCGTTTCCTGATCGGTGGAGTTGGATGTTCCGCACCCTGCAATCAGAGCGATGGAACTGATGGCCGCGACGACGACAGCGGCTGCGGACGAAGTCCGTGTGTGGATACCCATGGACTCACCTTCGCCGGTGTTCGCCCCTGCGTCAATCGGCCGGAGGGATGGGATTGCCGATTGACGCAGGGATCGTGACGTTAGGCTACCGACTGCCTACTTGACACTGCGCGTGCGGAACAGGGCAAACACTCCCGCGCCCAGACCCAGCAGGCCGGCGGCGAGCGCAACCCAGATCACCGGCTGATTTCCCGAGGCTTCGCTGGACGCTGAGGCAGGCTCGGTATCAGCTGCTGCTTCCGCTGTGGGTTCTGACGTAGCCTCCGCTGCAGCCTCATTTTCCGGTTCCTCGGCGGTGGTGACGAAGGACGGCGCGGGGCTATCGGGTTCTTCGCTGCCCTCCTCGGCTACCTCATCCCAGCTGGACACGCTGCCATCCGTGTACGTCTGAATGGCGGGAAGCGTCACTGTGGTTCCGGCTTCGGGAAGCCGCCCCACCGAGAGGGAGAAGACCTGGTATTCGTCGGCCGATAATCCGGCCGCTTCACTGTCGGCGGTCCAGACCACTGACAGCACACCCTCGGTGATGGTGGAACCGTCGATCTCAACGGGTTCGGGAAGCTCGCCGCGGACTACCTCGGCGGTCCACCCTTCCACCGGCTTCGCCCGGACCGAGGTGAACGGGGTGTCGGTGGGCAGCTGGATCTCAATCTTCTCGGTCAGCGCCGTATCCGACTCGCTGGGCACGGAAAAATTGAGCTGGGTGTACCCGCCGGCGGTGGTGCTGGCCGGGCTCACGTTCACGTGGGCCGATGCGGTCCCGAGCCCGAGGGCCATCAGGCCAGCGGTGGTGACGGCGAGTTCCCAGGCGGAGACGGTACGGCGTGTTGAAGCTTTCATGGGAGATGCCTTTCAGGATACTGTCGGGGCGCGCGGCGCTCAGGGCAGCAGAAAATGGGTGTAGGGAGGGTCAGGTAGTCCCCACACCCGAGTAGGTCAGGCGGGGGAGAAGCCGGGCATAAACGCCAGCGGCGGCCCTCGCAGCGGAGGTACGTCCCGCAGGGCACGAACGGTGCGAAGCGCCGGCGCCGGCGGGAAGGAGGGGATCCGTGGTGCTGGGACGACGACCACGACGTCGGGCAGGCGCAGTAACGGATTCAGCCGGGCTGCTGCGCGCCGGAGGGCGGATTCGCCGCGCTGGAGCATGAATCCCGTGACGACGACGGCGGACGCGTGAAGCGCCAGCATCCCCAGATCGGTGTGGGCGGTCTCAGCGTGACCCTGAAGACTGTTCGACGGGCAGGAAACCGCCTGCACGGCATGGTGCCGGGCCGGAGCGGCGACGCACGCCGCCGCCGTCGTCGTGAGACTGAAGGCGTGATGCAGTAGCCACTGCCCGACGCCGAGAAGAACGAGGAGAGCGGGCAGCGATAGTGTCTTTTTTGCAATCACAGTGACTGCCAAGAGCGTTGCCGACCCCAGCGCGGCAACGATCAACGGGGCTGGGAGGTTTCCCCCACCAATAATGTGTGCCCCGGCAGCAAGGGCGAGGACGACCGCTGACGTCGCAGAAGACCGGACCAGGCGGAGAGAAGCCGGTGCGCCGCTCATGGTCCTCCCTGCATCACGTCATTGCCCGCTCGTACTGCGACTGAAGGGCTACCCGCCCTACCTAAGAGTATTCGACGTCGTGGGGTGGTCGGCTTGGTGAAAACGCGCTACTCGTGGTGATACGGACGCCCCGCCGCGATCTCCTGGGCCCGGTACAGCTGTTCGGCGAGGATCAACCGGACCAGCTGGTGAGGAAAAACGAGGGGCGAGAGTGACCAAACCAGGTTGGCGCGGGCGTGGACGGACGGGTCAACGCCGTAGGCGCCGCCGATGATCAGGATCACCGTGCGGGCGCTGTCGATGGGCTGCTGAAGGGTGCGGGCCAGGCCGGGGGAGTCGAGGGCTTTACCGCGCTCATCGAGGAGGATCACGAAGTCGTTGGTGATGAGTTTGGCGAGCAGCCGCTCGGATTCTTCCCGGCGGGCGGCGTCGTTCTCCCTCGCTGAGTGGGGAATGAGCTGCCAGGCCAGGTCGAAGGGCTTCTTGAGGCGCTTCTCGTAGCGCGTGATGCCGTCGCTGACCCACGCTTCATGCTTTTTGCCGACTGCCAGGATCCTCAATGCCACAGGGGCAAGCCTATAAGGATGTGCCTGCGGCTCGTGGACAATGAGGCTATGGCCCACCGACGGCGCGGAATAGCCCAGACACCGGATGAAAAGACCTGCGCGTCCTGTGGGCGACGGATGGAGTGGCGCGCCAAGTGGGCAGCAAATTGGGACAAGGTGCGCTATTGCTCGGACGCTTGTCGCCGCCGCGGAGTGAGTCCTACCGATCAGGCATTGGAAGCGGCAATCCTTTCCCTCCTGGCTGCAGCGCCGAGCATCTGCCCGTCGGATGCGGCGCGCGCCGTGGGGGGAGTGGGCGGCGGCGACTGGCGTCACCTGGAGGAGCCAGCGCGTCGGGCGGCCCGGCGGCTGGTTGATTCCGGTCGGGTCCAGATGATTCAAGCCGGGTCGGTTGCTGATCCTTCCACCGTCAAGGGGCCTTTCCTCATCCGGAAAGTACGGTAGGCGGCATCGGTCCAGAGATGCGGAAGGGAGAATCACCATCGGCTGAGGCTCCCATGCGAGCTGTCGGGCGAATCCCCAGCGAAGTAGTTGCGCGATTGACTAAGTAGAGCTTGTCGCGAGTAGGCGTCTGTCGCCTCGTCTCCGTTCGACGGACAGAGAGCAGTTGCACTCCGAAGGGCGGCATGATCAGACCAGTCGCCCTCCGCTACAACGGCCGACTTCACCACGACTATTCATCAAGGCAAAAAAACACCCCCAGCCGAAGCTGGGGGTGTTTTCGATGTCGCGACTCACCTGTAGTGCATGTCGTGACTCGTAACTAGCGCGGTGACGGTGGGATTTGAAACCTTTTTACTGTGCAGGTGAGAGCCACCACCCGCAGAATCTCCCCGTATTCAGCCAATGTAGATAGCTCCAGATCACGATCAATCTTCATTGAGTGTGGGCAAAGTGTGGGCACGGTAATGGTCAGATTTGTAGCTTGGGGATGCTGGTGGACAATAGGGCGCATGACATTGCCGAGTGATCTCGCTGCCTGGGTTGCCCTGGCTATCAGCTTGTTTCTACTTCTGCGTGGGTTGTTGAGCAATCGAGAAGCCCACTTGACTGCTCGGTTTCACGCCGAGTCAGGGAAACACCCGCGGACATTCATCGTGATTTCAAACCATGGACCAGCGGAGGCCCGAGAGATTCATGTTTCTTTTGCTGGTGAAGACGGCAAGGAATGGGTTCCTCACACTCAAGGGCACGACATCCGTAAACCGATTCCGTTCCTGGGGGCGGGGGATCTGTACCGGCAGTCACTGCTCATTCCTATGGATGACCATGGATTAATCACGCTGACTTTGAGTTGGAAAGACAAGCGTCTGAAGCGGCAGGAGCGAAGGTCATCCGCGCTTTCTTTCGGGATGCCTGAGCATTTGTCTCTTGGTGAAATGCGGCGAGAGCTGGACGAACTGAAGGAGATCGAGCGGCGGCGCGAGCTAAAAGCACGAGGCTACTGAGTCAACTTATATGCCGGTACACAGTGGCTCGGGAGACGCCTAGCATCTTGCCGATGTCAGCAGCCGGCACACCCTTGGACCGGAGATCCTGAACTCTCAGCGCCATGCTCTGATCGACTTTGCGGGGTCTGCCACCCTTCCGGTTGTTGGCAGCAGCGGCGGCGAGGCCAGCATGGGTACGCTCTACGATAGTGTCTCGTTCGAGCTGGGCGAATGCAGCCATGATCGTTAGCATTGCCGTTCCCATTGGCCCTGTCGTGTCGAGGCCTTCGGTGACGGAGCGGAAGCCGACGCCGCGCAGCCGAAGCTGCTCAATGATCTCTAGCACGTGGCGGGTGTTCCGGCCCAGCCGGTCGAGCTTCCAGACTATGAGTTGATCGCCGTTCTCCAACCGGTCAATTGCCCTTGCAAGTTCGGGTCGGTTGGTTTTCGTCCCGCTCACGCCTTGATCTGCATAAGTGCGGACGGCTCCTGCTTCGCGCAGCGCAGTCAGTTGCAGGTCTAGATTCTGCTCCGCCGTGCTCACCCGTGCGTATCCGATAACTGCCATGTCCCTGCCCTTAGGTCTCAATATCCCAACTGAATCGTTGTTATGAGACTAGACGTTTTGAGACGGGAATACAAGACAAGGCCGGCCCTAGTGGGGCATGGAAGTGTGCAGCGAATCGGGCCCGTGTTCTGTTGCCTCATTAATCGATCGTTTTTGAGACGCGGTTGAGAGGGTGAGTACGACCAAAGAGCACAAGCGGTAGTTCGGGCCGGAGAGGGATTTGGCCAGTGAGTAAAGTGAGCACGCCTAGGCTGAAATACCAGATCTAATTGCCGTCTTCGTTTCATGTGGTCCCGTCCCTGGTCATGCTGGCATGTGGTGCGCGAACCGTCCGTAAACGTTAGGCCAATGCGTCACAATCTAACGGTTGAGTACCCGGCAATCCTTCGTTCTCGCCACCCGAGTGGACATCTTCGGGTCTTTCTTCAGAGTCACGCCGCAGACCTAGTGCGATCGGCTGAACTCGCCCCGTATTAGTCTGGCCATATGAGCTTGCAACCAAGACGGCTTGACCCTCGAATCAGCCTCGCCGTGTCCATTCATGATCAACCGGGCGTGTTTGCACTCCTTATTGGATCTGGGACATCCACGGGTGCAGGCATCCCAACTGGATGGGGAGTCATTAAGGATTTAGCAGCGAAGGCTGCTGCCGCTGCGGGCAAGAATTGCCCGGACCTTAGAAATGATGAGGAGGTTGAGAACTGGTGGGAGGAGAACGGCAACGGCTCACCGCTTGGTTACTCGAATCTTTTGGAGAGCATGGGCAAAACCGCCGCTACACGAAGTGCCTTGCTAAATAAGTACTTTGAGGCCTCCGAAAACGAGCGGGCCGAGGGGCTGAAAGTTCCTGGTGACGCTCATCGCGCCATTGCGAAGCTGGTTCAGCGGGGCGCCGTGCGTGTCATTGTCACTACGAATTTTGATCGCTTGATAGAACAGGCACTGGAGTCAGTAAGTGTCCAGTTCCAGGTGATCACTAATGAGTCGGAGGCTGCTGGTCGTAAGCCACTGGTACACGCGCCCTGCACGGTAGTAAAACTTCATGGTGACTACAGATCGCTAAATCAACGAAACACTGCTGCCGAACTGGATCTCTATGGACCAGAAATATCCAGCTTGCTTCAGGAAATCCTCGAAAACTTTGGCATCGTTATCAACGGCTGGTCAGCAGATTGGGATAAAGCACTGGTGGCAGCGCTTAGGGGGCGACGAACGAGGCGTTACCCGTTGTACTGGACGACTCTGCATCCATTAGGGTCGAATGCTCAATCAGTAGCGGAGCAACACAGCGCAGCAATCATCGATTCAGTCCGAGCCGATGACTTCTTTTCTGACTTGGTAGGCCGCCTAGATTCGCTGGATTCTATGTCCTCCTCGCCGCTGACAGCTGACATGGCAGTCGCGCGGCTCAAGCGGTTACTTCCGCGTCGTGAGTCATACATTGAGATCCGTGATCTGCTTGGTGATGAAGTCGAAAGAATCACCCAAGTTATCAAGAACCATGAAAACTTTCGCGGTGGGGGCGACCGAGCAACTCAGCTAAAGGTAGTTGATAACTCCTACACGGAACTTCGCGAAGCAACTCGACTGCTCATACGGTTAGTCACCATCGGAGTCATGCTCGATCGGGATCGAATACACACCGAGCTGTGGTCGTGGTGCGTTCAACGGCTACTCGATGCGCGTGCCAGCGATCTAGGAAGCAGCCCGTGGGTGAAGATGTCTCATTACCCGGCACTGCTTCTTCTTCGTTCCATTGCAATGATCGGGACCTCCCATGATCGAGAAGACGTTTTTGTAGAAGTCGCGACGAAGCCTGTATGGATTCATCCCAATACTGATACTCCATTGCCAGCTTTCGTGCTCCTCCAAGACAGTTACGTCATCGACCACGAAATTGCCCGGGATCTTCCACGCTGGAACAATCAGTGGATCTACCCTGCTAGCCAGCTAGTCAACGATGACTTGATCTCTCTGTTCGAAGACGCATCCGATGAGCTGACGAACCTAGAGATGTCGATCCGGCGTGCGGAATACAGGATGGCACTTGCAATGCATTTTCTGTACGAAGATCGACGATTGGTACCATCAGGCGGCCTCTATGCAGGGGAACGAGCATGGAGCTTTGGGGGAACGAATATTTGGGAGGAAGATTTCCGGAAGTTCGGAGACAGGGCTGCCTGGAGGTGGACTACGGCACCTGACGGACATCCGGATAGTTTCAGTGACGAGCTTACTAATCTGTCGCAGCAAGTACGATCCTTTGGCCGTCGATAGTAGGGCGAACGCGATACGAGATGTACATCCGTCCTACTTGGTTGGCTTCCTGATCACTGCCTCCGGCCAGCGTTAGCAATGACCCTAAAAGGGCACGTTAGAAACCGACTGCTTGCCACTTTGTCGGTCCTTGAGGATTCCTAGAGAGCCCTTCTCTCGAAGGATGGTATTGAAGGGGCCAGGTGCCGTCGCGCGCTTGTCGCACTCTCGAAGCTGCCCGAACCTGCTAATCCGTTTGGTTTATGACGCTGTGACGTTTGTGACGCTCCATCACCCAAGTCTCAGCTTTCGCCAGTTGCTCAATTTTTCTGCCGTAGGCAACTATCCCGAAGGGCTCCCGCACATTCGCTCAGCCCGCCGGGTTCGGTCGATGTTGCCGTTGCGCTCGACCTTCCCGGTCTACAGGTTCCGAATACAAAGAGTGACGAAACCTGAGGGTGCCGGCCCAGCCCGAGATGTAGCTGCGCCGGCCCAAAAAGCGAAGTGCCGGCGGTGTACTTATTGCACTTGTAGAGGAGGGAAGAAGCCGCTAATCGGCACTCCATGAACGAGACGTTGGTGGCTGTTGTGATCATTTGCGACCCGGGCATTTGCTGAGACGTGGGAGGATAACCCGAGAACTGTTGACACTGACTGTCCACCACTTGCGGGGAGACTCAGCGCTCTAGAGGGGACATTTCATGACAGCTGGACCAATGAGGACGGTGCCTGCCGTTCTGGCCCGGTTTGACACCACATTTTCACAGTTTGCTACAGCGTTTGGAGAAGGTCAGTACGTCCTGTGGCTTGGTTCGGGCATCTCTCGCGATAGAGTGCCGAACGTTGTCGAGCTCCTCGAGCGGGTGATTGAGTTCTTGCGTGTCAGCATTAACCCAGATAATCAGGCGTGCGAATATCGCTCAGCGTTGGACAGTGTACTTTCGCTGGCAAGCATGACAGACGACGAGCGAGCGACAGTGAATATCACAATTCCGTTCGAAGATTGGACGCTCCGCGAGCGGATCGCCGGGGTTCTAGTAGGCCAATATTCCAAGGTTCTTGATATCCGCATTGAAGGAAAGGCCAGGGATTACCTCGTCTGGGATGTCCTTGACGTCCCAGAGACCTATGGGTCGCCCGATATTGAACCAGATGTTGAGCACTACTGCATTGCACTCCTAATGCTTGAAGGACTCGTGGACTCGGCGGTAACTGCGAATTGGGATGGCTTGGTAGAGAAAGCTCTAGGTGACCTCATGCCGGAGTTCAATACTTTTGCGCGAGTCATAGTCAAACCCGACGACTTTCTCCTTCCGAAACGGCCTGTCGAGTTCGTCAAATTTCATGGTTGCGCTGTACGGGCTCGCGATGACGCTGAGTATCGATCTTTGCTCATCGCTCGTTTGTCGCAAATATCCGTATGGGCGACCAAGTGGGAGCACCGATTGATTCGGAAGCGCCTGGAGTCCCTTTATACAGAGCGTCCGACACTCATGTTAGGTTTGTCAGCCCAGGACGCGAATCTGCACCTCATATTCGGCGCGGCTGCCGAGGATCTGGTTCGGCCGTGGTCCTCAACGACCGCACCTGCAGTCGTACTTAGTGAGGAGCAGCTATTCCCACACCACTCACATGTCTTGGAGATCACTTACGGCGCGGATTACAACGCGCATGCTACCGCGATCTCCAATGCATCCGTTCTAGGTTCGTTCGGAAAGCCCACGCTGCTCGCGCTCGTTCTATCATCGCCAATTCAAAAGCTCGCGTTCTTTCTAGAGCAAGTATTGCAGCCGACGTGGGATCAGGCGGACATCCAGCGCTTGACAGCGGACCTTGTGGGACTGCGGGACTTCGCAGCCAGCTATACCATCCCCTGCAATGCCGAGATGCTCAAGCCTCAGGAAATTTCGGAGTTCCAAATGGAGTTTGTTGCGCGGCTCATAGACGTGACACACCTTGTATTGACAGTTTTTCGCACCGGCAGCGTACCGTGTGCGAGCGGCCGTCGCTACGAGCCTCTGTCTGACAGACCTGCTGCTCAGGCAATCCACAATCCGGACTTTCCGTTGAAAGAGTTCGGTCTGCTCGGTGTCGCGCTGGCGCTGGTCGGCCGCGGTCAGGTGTCGGGACACTGGGTAGTTCGTCCAGGAGACCGTAGGGCGCCCTCGAACGGAGTTTTGCGGCTAGTCACCGACCAGCGAGAAACACAGGTGTTCTTCGTAAAGAATGCTGCGACGTTAACGAAGCTTCAGTTGGACGAGACGTACGATGATCGCAATGGAAATGCCTTCGTGGTGATCGCCGATGAGGAGCCAAAGGCATCTATTCGATCGCCGCGGTCCCGCTTCGGGCGGGATGGTAAGACGGAGGCCGGACGGTTCAGCATCGCGTCAACTGTTGCTGATACCGCCTCTTCAGACAACCTTTTCGAGGCTTTCAGATTGGCGGGAGGGTTCTGATGACGAGTGTTCAAGACGTCTTGTCCGTCCTTACAGATTCTGGTTTCGAACCGCTTCCAAAACCGTTGACCGTCGCCGGCACAGAATTCGACTTTGAGGCCGCGGCGCGGGGCCGGCACCCTTCGCACGACCTGGTCCTCGTTGCAACCAGCCAGACTCCCCGTCTACGTCTCCAGCGTCTTGTGGCGGGCCTAGCTCGTTCTCTTGATCTTGCAGCTTCACGTCGGCCCATGAGTCTGGTACTCCTGGGCGAAGTCGCCGCCTCTGATCGAATAGAGCTGGAACGCCATGCTCGTGTTCTACCCATAACATCGGTCAACCCGGGCATCTCCCAGATCGCGGAGGCGGTCGCGGTCCTGCTTCCACTCAACTTGCCTCAAGACGAACTGGCACATGGCAGCGACCCTATCAACGAAGTAATGGCTGCTCTCGGAGCCGCGAAGGCGACGAGCGCCCACATCGCTCTCGTGAGGACTGCGTCTGATGGGACCGAAGCGGTGCGGGAGTCATTGCGGCGATACGCGAATGAAGGAGCAGGTTGGGTCGACGATGCGGAGGATGAAGATGAGTGATGTACCAATCCAAAACTTAATGGTGTCCGACTTTCGTCGTATTGAAGGCACGCGGGTACTGCCGTTCGACGCACCCGTGGTCCTCATCCACGGCCCAAACGGCACAGGCAAAACGAGCGTTCTATCTGCCTTAGAACTTGCCCTAACTGGCAGTGTGCGAAGCATGGAGCGTCAGGACGATCGCTACATGGCGCATCTACCGTTCCTCGGGCAGGCTTATGCGACGGTTCGAGCCGACGTCGCCGAGTACCTTCAGGCAGGGTTGCCCGGAGTCCCTATGACCGTCGGCGGGAGCCGGATCGATGGCCCATGCGCGCTTAGCGATAAAGTCGCGCAATTCTATTCCGAGCGTTGCTATCTTGACCAAGCATCATTAGGGCGTCTTCTTGAGTTTTACCAAACCCGCGTAGGGAACGAAGAGTCAGCCCTGGCGAAGTTCGTAAGTGAACTGCTCGGCCTTGAGAAGTTGGATGCCCTTCGGGACGGTCTCAGTGATGCTAACGACCTTCGGCTTCTGAAGAAGCTCGCGGCGGGCATCGAAGATGCCGCAGCCAAAGCAAAACAGGCGGGGGTTGAGCTCGGAAGGGAAAGCGAGATCCTCTCCCAAGCAAAAACCGAGCTTTCCCAAGCTAGGGCTGCGACACGCGAAGTTGTCGCTGCCGTTATACCTGAGGTGACCGGCGACGTAGCTGACTCTGAACTATTGAGGTTGGCTCAGGTGGCACTCGGTGATGACCAAACCCGTGTCGATCCTGCTAAGACGGAAGAACTCCACCAGGAACTGGTAGCTCTTGGCGGCCGTATTTCTGCACTGTCAGAACGGCCGTCGACTCGACGGATTCACGAGGCGCGTAAGGCTTTGGCTGCGGCCACAGCCGAGCACAAGATGTGGGACAAGACCGAAGGCGCTACCGTCCGTGCTTGGGAAGCAGCAGCGAGGACTGCCGGAGTTAGGCTTCCAAACGAGCCACGTTATGCAGTCGAGCAGGCTGCAACTCTTGTCCAAAATGACTTAGTGCACTTTGCCAACATACGCACCAAGGTCGAACTTGTCCGTGGGAAACTGGACGCCGATACAAGCGAGCTGAATAGTTCGGAAACACGTCTTTCGAACGCTCATGAGCATTCGAGTGCTCTTGTGGAAGGCCTTATTGCCCTTCGGACTGTTGTTGATAGCAACAATGTATGTCCGGTATGCGACCGTGACTACAGCGAAGTCGACGGCAGCACTCTTGCCGCGTACATCGAATCCAAGCTCGCTGAACTGACGGTACATGGGCAGCAACTCTTAAGTCTGCGGACCGGTCGTGATCAGTTGGCCGCAAAAGTCACACGTGCGGGAAGTGAATACAGCCACTTAGTTGGCCAACTTCCGACCGCCGACGAACAGCAGGCTCTCGAAGACCGCCAAGTGATGATTGTCGAACTTGCCGCACAGGTTGAAGAGATCGAATTGGCCATATCTCGTGGCGCTGACCTCGCCCAACGAGTACGCAAGTTCCAGCTAGACTTCGATAGCCTCGACGCTGCATCGTCGGAGAGCCGCTATATCGAGGCTGAACTCATCCGGTATGCAGCACTTCTTGACGTCGCCCCGTTTTCTGCCACCGAAGCATTCCAGGGCTCCTGGAGCCAGCTCTTAGGCCAAGCTGAGACCGAAGTTGAACGTGTCAGAGAATTGACCAGCCTTCACCGGTCTGTCGCTTTCGAATCACAGCGATTTGCTAAAGCGGTGGAACGCGAATCAGTTGCGATCCATCGTGTTGCGGAACTTGTCGAGCGAAAGACCCGATGGGAGGGCCGAGTGGCTGAAGCGAAACGTCGACAAACGGTCGCAAAAGAAGTGCATGACGCCGCCACACGTGCACGCACCACTATCGTGCAACGCGTCTTCACTGATTCCCTAAACGAAGTATGGAAGAACGTGTTTACCAGACTCGCCCCAAGCGAAGGGTTCATTCCGAAGTTTGGTATTCCGAAAGCCACGAAGACTACCCTCGACATCAAGTTGGAGACGACTCACCGCAACGGCACTGCGGGCGGTCCGCCTCAGATGATGTTGTCGGCGGGCAACCTCAACACCGCGGCTTTGTCTTTATTCCTCGCGCTCCACCTAGCCGTGCGACCGATCATGCCCTGTCTAGTCTTTGACGACCCCGTTCAGGCCATGGATGAGGTTCATGTTTCACAGTTCGCCGGGCTGATTCGCGTCCTGGCTAAGCAACATGGCCGGCAAGTGGTTATTGCCGTCCACGAGCGGGAGTTATTTGACTATCTAACCCTCGAACTCAGCCCTGCCTATGAAGGCGACGAGCTCATCACCATCGAGCTCGGCGAACGCGCCACCGACGATGACGAAGGAATCACCCGCCACACCTGGAAGCCGGACGTCGCGATTGCGAGCTAAATGGCAAGGTTCTCGCATCCTAAATTACGACGCTGGTTGCGCGCGTACTGCGTGATCGTAGGCGCTGACTCAGAAAACGTGGAGCATCCGTTGGAGAACATCTAAAAGGGTCGGCGAGCATCGCTGTGCTGAAAACGGCTCCATGAAGCTCTATAGCTCGGAGCAGTGCGATGGAGCCTCTCGCTCAGGCTGTCTGGTGCTGTCACGGTTTGGGAAATGCCGTCACACCCACGTCACACCCTCAATGTTGCTCTGGCCTGCTAATACGTTCGGTTTGTGACGCTGGGACGCTTGTGACGCTCTGATTCCTAAAGTCTCAGCTTCCCCGTCGGCCCCTTTTCCCTTCAGCCATCGCCTGTTGGGGCACAGCTCCCGTCGTTTCGCTCAGCCTTGCCGGTTCCGGTCGATTCTCCTCCTCGCTCGGCCTGCCGGGTCTGAAAGCTCCGAGTGGAGGAATATGGTGGCGCGAGTGAGCTGGCCCGAATCAGGCGGTTGCTGAGCCGGCCAAAAGCGTGAAGTGCCGGTGGTGCACTTTTTACCTTTTTGGGGGTGGGGAGAGGGAGGGGAGGTTTGGAGCGGTCACTGTTGTCGGGCCCATACCCAAAATATAGTCGCCCGCGCCTTCTTCCCGAAGACGCAGCGGTTGGACGCAAACGATCGTTTGCAGACAAGCAACCGGCCAACGCAGACGTAAGGGATCGATCCTTCAGCGGGCGGATCGCGCGTCGTAGCCGCTCGCACCTCTCAAATCAGTGGTTAGAGCATTCAGATTGTCGACGTATCCAACCGACTCAAGCACGCCCGCCCCATTACCCCAAGGGCGTACTAGGTCGTCGCCCTGATATCGAGGGATTAGGTGTGCATGTAGGTGAAACACGTCCTGCCACGCCGCGGCGCCGTTGCTCTGAATCAGAGTTAGGCCTTCAGGATTCAGCCGTTGCCTGAGCATGTTGGCAACGCGCCAGACGCCTCTCATTGTGGCTGAGAATTGCTCCTCGTTCATGTCGAAGGCGGTGGCGGCATGAATACGTGGCACCACCAAGGTGTGCCCTCGGGTAGCCGGATCGATGTCGAGAAAGGCCACAACATCGTCGCTGGAGAAGAAGACTTGCTCTCTGTAATCGTGACTAACAATGCCGCAGAATGGGCAACTGTCCTGAGCGGATTCTGGAGCCTCTGGTGTCATACCCCATGTGTACACGACTGGAACGCGAGTTAACAACGCACGTTCAGCTGCGTCCGGTAACGATCGTTTTTGTGACGGGTGATAGGTGAGCGTGACCAGGAGAGTACGGCGCTAGTTTGGGCCGGCGGGATCAGCTAATGGGCAAGGCGAGCAGGCTCAGGCTGCGCCACTGGGCCGATTCACGAAGCAGCCCAGCAGTGCGCTGGCGCATAGTAGCCGTCACGCTTTGCCGGGTGCCGTCACACCCACGTCACACCGACAATATTGCTCTGGCCTGCGGATTCGTTCGTGTTGTGACGCTGTGACGCTTGTGACGCTCCGCTGCCTAAAGTCTCCGCTTGTTTCACTGCTCCATCTAATGCCTGCGGGATCAGTCCCTCGCTGCTCCCGTCGTTCGGCTCGGCCCTCGCCGGTGTCGGTCAACGTTCCCCTTGCGCCCGGTCTTCCGGCTCTAAAAGCTCCGGTTAGGAACGGCTGATGAAGCGTGAGCAGGGCCGGCCCAGCTCGGGAGGTTGCTGGGCCGGCTAAAAGAGTGAAGTGCCGGCGGTGAACTTTTTCTTTTTTTGAGGGTGGGGAGAGAAAGGGGAGGCGTGGATCTCCCAGTCTCAAAACACTGTCAGAAAAAAGGGGGGTCTACCGTGGAAGTGCCTTGGCGAAAGTGAGCTTGCGCGGAGTCGCACAGCCACACTAAGGTGAGTGTCACCAGCGGCACGAAAGTGCCGCCGCTTTGTCATGCCCAAAAATGGGTAAAGAAGTCACGCGTTTTTCTCCATTTTTGTACGAGAGATGGGGGGATATTTCCACGGTGGCGCGGGGTGGACAGCGAACGGCCCCACGGAAAATGGGGCATCGAAAAGCGCTCAGAGTTTATAGTTTGGTGGGAGTGCCGTCACAATCGTCACAGCGTCACAAACCTTGGCCTGACCTGCGGTTATGTCTGTGACGCAAGGATTAGATCGAGCGTCACAGACATGGCTCTGAGCGTCACAGCTGGACGAATGGGGCGTTAGCGATTCGAGCCGGCGGCAAGAGGGCCGGCGGTTTCACGCAACGTTGACGGCTTGGATCAGGGTGCGCATGGCGTTGTCAGTGACGGCTACATATCGCTGCGTCGTCGCGGGTGAGGCGTGGCCTAGTAGCTTCTGCACAGTGAACACGTCGCGGCCCACGTCATAGGCGCGCGTGGCGAACCGATGGCGCAAGGCGTGCATGGTGGTGCCGGTAGGCATCAGTGCTGATACCAGCTCACCGACTCTGCGCGGCGATAGGTGGCCGTTGATCTGACCAGGGAAGGCATAGCCGGCGGGCAGGTTGCGGAGCATCATGGCTAACCCGATTGGTAGGGGTATCAGCCTGTCCCTGCTGCCCTTGCCGTGGACTACGAGTTGCCATAGGTCTGCTGAGCCGATCAGATCGCGGCTATGCACTTCAGCCACTTCACCACGGCGCATCCCTATCTCTGCTGAGAGTCGGAGCATAAGCTGTTCACGCTCATTCGCCTGATCCAGTGCGGCGCGGTAGATATCCTCTGGAACGGGCCGGGGACTGGGCAAGCTGGCTTTGACCAGGGGCAAGAGTGCAGCCGGGTTCTCGTCAACACGCCCGGTGGCTACAGCCCATGAGTAGAACGATTGCAGCGTCTGACGGTAGCCTCTGCGGGTTTCGGTGGCCCACCGCTTGCCCTGCATCCATTCCACGAGATCATCAAATGCTATCGACCAGGGGCCGGCTACTGCCTCCCGTGCGAGCAGGTTCAGCGAATCCATACGCTTTCTGACGGTCGTTTCTGGCCTACCTGCCGCGCGAAGATATGAGCGGTACTGCTGTAGCTCTTTGGCCCAGACAACCGGTACGTTCAGCTTTTGCGTGCGGTGGGATATCTCGGCGGCTGGATCTTCGAACACCCTGCCGGCTTGATAGCCCCAGCGATAGAACGCACGGAGCGCGGAACGGTAGGTGCGCTGGCTTTCCTTGGTGGGGCGAGCATCAATCCACGCCTCCAGCTGCTCACGTTCCATTGCCCACGGACCCACACCCACAGAGCGTGAGAGAGCGCGCACTTTTTTTATCCGCTGCTCAATGGTGGCCTCTGCATATCCGCGGCGGTGGAGTGCTTCAGTGAAGTCAGCTATCGCCTTTTCCCAGCGCTGGACGTCGGTGGTGGTGCTCATTTTCATCAGGAGTACTCCGGTATCAGTTCGTTGGGCTCATAGCAGGTGGGGTGAGTTGATTCGCCTTGATCGGTAAGCGCTCGGCTCATTTCTCCGTTGCAAATCGCGCACAATGGCGTGTCTGTGCGGCTGATCGTGAAGCGCCGCTTTCCGGTGCCGGCCTCGCGCTGCGGTTCAGATACTGAGATCCCGATAGCAGCAAGGGCCGGCGTGATCCTCTTGATTTGGCCGCTTGCCCTGCTCGGCGTCTTGGGCCATGATCGCGGCGGCTTATCCGGTGAGATCATGGCAAGCAGCTCAGTGCTGGTGCCGTTCCAGACATGCTGGCTTTCCACGAGATCCCGAACGGCGCTGGCGAACTGATCACCTTCGATTACGTCTGCTGCAACGTGCTCGGTGGCACTGAGGTAACTGTTTAGCGTGGCCCAGCCGGTAACGTTATCCAGTGCTGCGAGGACACGCGCAAAGTCGGCCATGCGGGGCATTTCGTCCAGCTCCACACCGGGCAGCTCTCCAAGCACCTTCGAGAGCAGCAGCAAAATGGCGCCGTGCACACTGGGCCGTGCCTGCTCAAACTGCTGGGATACTTCACGGTCAGTGCGCCGGCTGCTCTTAGGAATCGGGTCTAGTTCCACTTGCAGCAAACGGTCTGCTACGTCGCCTTGCAACCCGCCTGGGTCGATGCTGGTCATGCCAATCACTCGCTGAAAATGCAGCACTGTCACGTCTAGATCGCTGTACTTCTCGCGCTTCTTGTACCCGTCGCCGGTCACCGCTTTACAGAGGGCATCTTGAAACCACGGCGGCAAATGGGAGACGTTATCGAGTCCAATCACTGGCTCCTGATAGGCGGTTACCGCCCAATCGTCGGGAGTCGTGGGGGCCGACCCAACAGGGGCCGGCGACGGACTAATGAGGGTAATCAGCATTTTGAGTGCCGTGGTCTTTGCTGTGCCCTGCTGGCCGACGAGAGCTAAGAACGGGTGCGGGATCTCCGGTATGCAGGCCGCGACCATCCAGCCGACCAAGAGGCGAAAACCTTCCTCGGAGACGTTGATCAGGGCGCGCAATCCATCCAGCCCAACCATGCCGCCGGCGGGATCGATCACAGGCTTGGGCATGGGCGAGATCAGGCTAGAGCGCCTGAAAAGGATCGGGGACTGCTCCACCAACTCGATGCCCTGGGAACTGACCACGATAGCGTTGCCCTCGGGTGCACCTGAGTCGATCACGATTGAACCGTCCACCTTCCCAAATCGGAGGAACACCGGCACTTCCTCGGCGGTCAGTGCGTCACCTTCGAGTACATTCAGCATCTCTTTGAGTGAGGTGTCAGAGGCCACTTTGTTTTTAGTGTCGTAGTAAAACTTTCCGATGCGTTGGCGTAGGCCGGCTTTGCCGCGCAAATCAAGGGCGATGCCGGGGCGGTCGTGCTCGATGGCGTAGACCTTACCTTCGGTGCTTTTCACCACGCGGTAGTGGGACCGGGCAATCTCCACGAGCTGCGCCGATTGGCTCGGGCCTCGTGGAGGTTGGACCTTGGCACCCTTGGCCCTATCTTCAGCTGACGGTTCGGCCTGTGGCTCGGCGGCGTCTGGATCGTCCAAGCTGGTCAGGTCGTCGGGCAGGTTTGAAAAGTCGTCGGGCAGGTTTGAAAATGAGCCGTCAGGGGTCCAGCCGCCGTACTGGAAGGGGTCGTTGTTATCTGCTGGTGTCACGTGCTGGGCCTGCCGTGCTTCTGGTAGAGATCGGCCAAATAGTCCATAGCCTGAGATTGGGTCAGCGTGCTTACTTCGGCCATAATCCGGTATTCCTCGTGACCGGAAAGACCCAACTGCCCGATGTAATGATTCACCCTGTCTGCTCCATTTCCACGCACTTGCAGTCCGCCGGCAAACACACCGAAAGGTGGTCTACGGGCCTGCTGGTCACGCTTGGCTATTTCGTCAGGGAGCTTTTGAGCCAGCTCATTCAACGCCTGCCGCATTGCTTCTACTTGTCGTTGCAGATCCCTTAGCTGCTGCTCTTTCACGTGCGTGCTCCGTTCCTGGCAACGACAACGTAGCCCTCGAATGCGTTGGGGGTGTAGCTCAAAGATCCATCGATACTGAAGCCCATCTCCTGAAGAACTCGAGCAATTTTTGGTCGTAGGTCTGGGAGATCGCCGGCTAGAAATAGCGTCTTGGTTTTGGATGGCTGTCCAAGGTGGTGCCATACATCGAACCGCCAGTACCTCGACGTTTCAGAGTTTCGCTGCACCGATACCGGATAGGGGCCGGGGTTGTTCTCCTGAAAAAAGGTTGACTCAGCAGCGAGGTTCAGCCGGCTGGGAGTCTTTATGTCCTCACTCATGCGGCTTTCCTCTCGGGCAAGAACTCCTGTACAGAGCGCAGCGCTTGCACGAGCTGGCGAACCTGCTCACCCGATAAACCGTAGGAATCGGCCCGGACTCCAATACGCGGCAAGCCTCGGAGAATTTCGCCGTCTTTGAACCTGTCCACTTGGCTCAGCTCCACGCAAAAGGTAGAGCCGGCATCCTCGGAATCACTCTGCCAGTCCTCGGAATACAGTTGCGTCCGATACGAAACAGGGATGCCCGAATAGCGCTCACCCTCAGCAGCAACTATCTGAGCCTGCTGGCGGGGGCCGGCCCAGCTGGGCGGCTGATAATCGCAGTCCCTGATCAAGGCGGCGCAGTAGCCGCCGGGGGTGGGTTTCCAGTAGCCGTCCATCCGATAGCCACGAGCATGCAGCAGATCTCGCAACCTCGGCAGGAAAACCGCATCACCATCGAGTGCGAGGATTTCGAAAACTTGCTCGGGAGCGCCCTGGGCATCCGTGATCGATATGCTCCAACTCCACGAGTCGATATCAGCGCGGTGGCTTACTGCATGAGCAGTAGCCGTGAACCGGGTCACTTCTGCACAACCTGGCGGTCGGTGCGTTCGTAAGTGTTCCCGCGCAGGTAATCCTCAATATCGCTGCTTCTGTAGCGCACTGATCGACCGAGCTTGATATAGCGCGGTCCTCCTCCGGCGTAGCGAAGCTGGGCCAGCGTCGCGACGTTTGTGCTCAATAGGTCTGCTGTTTCCTGTGGTGTAAGAACTGCTGGCGTCAGCATGATGTGTGCCGTTTCTGAAGTAGACGGAAATTAGTACAACATGAGCAACCATCTATCAAAAGCTAGAAGCATGTCAAGTAGACGAAAAATGGACTAGGCTCAGCTGTGTGAGTAATTCCGAAAAGCTGGCAACGGCGGTTGGCCGGCGCGCAAAGCAGATGCGGTTAGCTGGTGGCCTAACCCTCGAAGATGTAGCTAAAAGAGCAAGTTCGCTGGGTCTTAAATGGACGACGGCTCGCGTGGTCGAGTTCGAGAACGGGAAAAAGCCGTTGGCATTGGCGACCCTGATCATCGTTTGTCAGGCTCTGGCTGCGGAAAACGGACCAGCGCGACTTGCCGATCTGGTACCGGAATCGGGCGATCTTGAAGTGACTCCTGATTTGGTCATTCCGGCTGGGTATATTCGGTCGGCCTTTGCCGGGGAGCAAGTGTTCCTTCCGACCAGTGACGTTAGATCCGGTATGGAGAAGTGGTTCCTGGACACGGTTTCTGGATTGCAAGGACGTGCAGCGAACTGGGAATACGTGCGGGGAAACCAAGGCCTTGTTGATCAACGTGCCGCCAAGAGGTTGGGCATGACCCTTGACGCATTCGCTCAAGAGTGTTTCCTGTTGTGGGGACAGACGCTGGAGGCAGAAAGAGACTCGCGCCGAAGTGAGTTATCAAACGCTCAAACGGCCGGTCGGGTAACTCGCGATTTGCTTCAGGAACTGTCCGATATCCAAGAACGTAGGCGGCTACTGAAGGCGCGCACCAATGGCAACGATTGAGCCGTATCAGACGGCCAACGGGAAACGCTACCGCGTGCGGTACAGGACTCCAGAGCGTCGACAAACAGACAAGCGAGGCTTCAAGACAAAGCGGGATGCGGACAATTTCGCTGCATCCGTTGAAGTTTCCAAGCTCAAAGGTGAATACATAGATCCTGCTGCGGCGAAGGCCACAATCAGTCAACTGGGGCCGGCGTGGCTGGCTAGGCAAACGCATTTGAAGCCATCCGCTTATCGACCGGTTGAGATCGCTTGGCGCATTCACGTCGAACCGGTTTGGGGCGCGAAGGCGGTCGCTGACATTCGCAAAACTGCCGTTCAAACGTGGATCTCAGAGTTGACCAGGGGGGACGGTGGTCAACGGAAACCCAAGAGTGCGACTACGGTGATCCGCGCCTATGGAGTCCTTGCAGCCCTGCTGGACGAATCGGTTGACGACCGACGCATATTGTCTAACCCTGCGCGGGGCGTGAACTTACCGAGGAAGGGTCGGAAAGAGCACGTCTATCTTTCGCACGAGCAGGTGCATGCGCTTGCGGCAGAGTCGAAGCATGGGTCACTCGTTCTGGTCATGGCGTACTGCGGCCTTCGGTGGGGCGAGGCGACTGGGTTGAGGGTCAAAGACCTTGACATGCTCAAACGGCGGCTAAATGTCACTGAGAACGCGGTTGAGGTGGGATCCAAGATTGAGGTGGGGACACCCAAGAATCACAAGAGACGCACTGTGCCATTCCCGAATTTCTTGTCGGTGCCGTTGGCGAAACAGTGCGAAGGTAAAAGCAGGGAGGGCCTGCTGTTTCCAGGCGCTGACGGCGGCTACTTGAAGGCAACGAGAGCTAGCGAGAACAGCCGTGGATGGTTTGCCGGCGCAATAAAACGTTCGGGCATCCCAAAGATAACGCCTCATGATCTGCGACACTCAGCCGCTAGCTTTGCTGTCAGCGCCGGGGCTAACGTTAAGGCGGTACAACGAATGCTGGGACACAGCAGCGCTGCCATGACTCTCGATGTGTATTCCGACTTGTTTGCTGACGACCTCGACGCCGTGGCCGTCGCTCTAGATCAAGCAGTTTCGCAGGCGAGTGTGGGCAAAATGTGGGCAACCTACTCGCAGTAGTTATGGGTAAGGCCTCCGTTTCCCTTGCTATTTCAGGGAAACAGAGGCCTTGCCATTACGCGGTGACGGTGGGATTTGAACCCACGTTGGCTTTCACCAAACAACATTTCGAGTGTTGCACCTTCGGCCGCTCGGACACGTCACCAACGCGACTACTTTACCGGCTGGCGGGCCCAAGGCCCAAAACGCTAGAGCTCAACGACGTCGTTCTTGCCCGGATCGGCGCGCTCGCCGGTGACGAGGCCCTTGGCGATCTTGAACGCTGAGACGATCTTCGGGGAGTCGAGCGTCCAGTACTCGGCGGTGTCCGCGTCGACCTTAATCAAGGCGACCGACGGATCCTCCTTGCCATTCTCGAACCAGGGCTCCACCGAAGCGCTCCACAGTTCGTTGATCTTGGCCGGATCCTTGGTGAGGGATGCGGTGCCGGCGATCGAGACGTAACCCTTGCCGCTGCTGATCGACACGTTCACCTGAGGGTTCGCGCGGATCTCGTCTGCCTTGGGAGAGGGGTCATCAGTGAAGAACCACAGATCGCCGTCGAACTCGGCCTTCTGCACCGCCAGCGGGCGGCTGACCAGCTGGCCTTCGCCGTTGATGGTGGTGAGGATCGCAATGTCAGCGTCCTTCAGCACCTTGTTCAATTCTTTCATGCCGTCCTGCTGCGAGGTCATCGACTACTCCTTCAAACTATGCGGCTCTACCGGATTTAGTCAGCCTACGCACTACTTGCCGCGAACGATACCGGCTCAGCGCCTAGCGAAACTTCCCAGCTGCTGCGCCGGTTCGCCTCGTGCTGCCTTTCCGGGTGGGACGTTGCGACGCGAAGAAGGCCCGTAGCAGGTCGGCACATTCGTCGCCCCGCACCCCGGGAATGACCTCGGTCCAGTGATTGAGCCGCCGTTCCCGCAGGATGTCGAACACCGAGCCCGCGGCGCCCGCCTTGGCATCCCAGGCACCGAACACCACCCGCGGAATGCGGGCCAGCACCGACGCGCCAGCGCACATGGCGCACGGCTCGAGCGTGACGACGAGGGTGCAGCCCTCCAGCCGCCAGCCGCCGACTGCCGCGGCGGCCCGCCGGAGCGCCAGCACCTCCGCGTGAGCGGTGGGATCGCCGGTTGCCTCCCGCTCGTTCCACCCGGTGCCCAGGATTTCGCCTGTCGGACCGACGACGACGGCGCCGATCGGCACATCCGCGGTCGCCAGTGCCCGGCGGGCAGCTTCCAGTGCCAGGGCCATCCACTCGGAATGGAGCGGGTCGGTGGGCGGGGGGTTTGGCGGCATACCCCCAATGATACTTTTGAGCTATGCGCGTACTGGTTGTAGATCATCCCCTTGTGGCTCACAAACTCACCGTCCTGCGGGATAAGAACACTGCATCGCCGGTGTTCCGGCAGTTGACCGAGGAATTGGTCACGTTGCTTGCCTACGAGGCGACCCGCAATGTCCGGGTGGAACCGGTCGAGATCGAAACGCCGGTCACCACCACGATCGGGACCGGGCTCGTCAAGCCCACGCCGCTGGTGGTCCCGATCCTCCGGGCTGGCCTGGGCATGCTGGAGGGCATGACCCGGTTGGTCCCCACTGCCGAGGTGGGCTTCCTGGGCATGGCCCGCAACGAAGAAACCCTCGAGGCGATTACCTACGCCGAACGGCTCCCTGATGACTTGACGGGCCGCCAGATCTTCGTTCTCGATCCGATGCTTGCCACCGGTGGAACCCTGCGCGAGGCGATCAAGTTCCTGTTCAAGCGCGGAGCGGCCGACGTCACCTGCATCTGCCTTCTGGCCGCCCCGGAGGGCCTCGCGGCACTGCAGGCCGAGCTCGAGGACGCCAACGTGACCATCGTGCTTGCGTCAATCGACGAGAAACTGAACGAAAACGCCTATATTGTGCCCGGTCTTGGCGACGCCGGCGATCGCTTGTACGGCGTGGTCGGCTAGTCGCCCCGCTTCTGGCCCCTTCCGGTGAGCAACCCGGACTGCGGGGGTCAACCTCGGCCTGAGTGAGGGGTATGTCGCTCCCCGATGTCTAATTTCCTCACCGGACCGAGGTTCGCGATGGCTGGTGCTCGATCTGCGTGGTACCACTAGACGAATGGTGACGACAGAACATATTCGGTAGACGAACCGGCACATTCGAAGCCTGCTTAGCGACCGCCGAGGACGATCTGTCTAGCAGTCATTTGGCCCTCGCATCGCCTCGCGCAGCATTGTTACTTGTGCGTAAAGGAATGTGACGTGCAATAATTTGTAATGTGTTTACCCACTCATCGGCATCTCCAGTCGCAGCTTCCGCAGCAGGCACGCAGCCTGCCCGTGGAATGCACTGGTGTCGAATGCACGCGTAACGGCATACCCAGACCCGTACGCCCCTTTAGCCCAACGGCGGGCTCCATGAAGCCATCCCGACCGGGCATACCCCCGCATTCGTGCCGTGATGACGGCCATCCACGTAGAGGCAAGCCACACATGTCAGTAGCATCTGGATACGTCCACATTTCCCTCCGTAGTGCGCAGACCCGCGCTAACTCCCAGGGCCGGTCCTACCAACCGAGCCCATCCTTCGTCCCTTACGGCGAAGTCCCGGCACAGGACCAGCCGCCGTCACGGTACCGACCCCTTCAGGCAGTGCCCGGCGCCGTGGATAGCGGCCACCCTGACACGGCGCCAACGCCCGTGGTCACACCCAACGGCGTTCCGGGCCCGCAGTCAGTCTCAGGAGACACCACCGCGCGGGGATTCGTCCTCTACGTCGCTCTGGATGAGGAGACCGCTGCGGATAGCGGCACAACGCTGACCAAATTAGCGCAGGATGTCAGGGCCCATGTTCGGTCACTTGTTCCTCAGGCTCAGAGCCACGCCGCCGTAGCGCTGGCGCCGGCCGACGCGACGGGAAGCGATATCGACGTCGTCCGCCGGGCCCTCGGCGATCCGACAGTCACACGCCGTGCTCCGGCGCAATCAGCGCTGCCCGCCGCACCGCGCCCGACCGGCGTTCTCATTGACCTGTCCCGCCGGGAAGTTCACCTCGACGGCGACACCCTGAACCTCACGTTCAAGGAGTTTGAACTCCTGAACTACCTGGTCGAAAATGCGAGCCGCACTGTTGGCCGGGAGGAACTCCTCAGCGGACTGTGGCGCGACGCCGAAGAGGTGCCCAACGAACGCACCATCGACGTCCACATCCGTCGGTTGCGCTCAAAGCTCGGTCGCTTAGCTAACACCGTCAGGACGGTCAGGGGACAGGGCTACCGGTTCTACGAGCACCCCGAAGTGATTGTCTGGGCGGCACCGGAATACTCCATCTAATCGGCCTCGACCGGCTGCATTCGACGGGTAAAGGGCCAGCCTCCGTGTAGTGGGCGAAACGCCAGTAGTAGTTGCTGGCATTTGGCCATCCCGTCATCGGGGTGACTGTTGGATGCCAGTCCTCCCCCCATCAGATGCGCCAGGTGACCAGTGGCTGTAGAAGCGGACGATTTCACTACTCCCTGCGCCCCGGCGGGTGTTGGGGTTAATATGTAACGAAGCGGTAGTAGTTGCCAGTTTCCCATTCGAGCACTCGCCACATTGGGGACAGGTATGACTAGTGACAGAACCCGAGGCCAGTTGATGACACAACTGGAGGAGCTGCTCAGGCGTGGGGTGTCAGTGGTGGTCGAGGGCCAGTTTGGGTCCGGAAAGACTGAATCACTCAGGGTGGCAGCGCGGGCGCTAGAGCCCGACAGGAACATCGTCCGCCTCCGAGGGACGCCCAGGGGTAGCCAAACCGCCTATCTGGCATTAGGAGATCTCGTCGGGTTCGGTACCGGGGGAGTCCCCCACCCAGCGACCGTCTTCGCGCTGCTTTCCGCCCGGCTTCATGAGCTTGCTGCGGACCGCCCGGTGATTCTCCTTATCGACAACTTCGATTTCCTCGATCCGCAGACCAGGGCCCTATGCACCATGGTGCTGGACCTGCCTTCGGTCACGTTGCTGGTTTCCTGCAACCGGGTCGACGACAGCCCTGAGATCAGAGCTGCAGTGAACAGCGGGGCAATGGAACCACTCACCCTCACCGCGTTGTCTGTCGAAGAGGGCAGAGCTGTCATCGAACGATTTCTGGGCGGAGAGGTCTCCACTTCAGTTGCCAACTCACTTCACGCGCATTCCCGAGGCAACGGGCGAATCCTGACGATGCTCGCCGCCCACGCTCGGGAGAACGGCAACATTGCTCACGTGGACGGACTGTGGCGGACCACCGCCCACTATGCCGAGCCCTTCACCAGTGGTTCCCTCCGCAGCGGGCTGGCAGTCCTGTATTCACGACTTAATGCCGACGAGCGGGCCGCACTTGAGGTGCTAGCCGCCGCTGGCTCCGTCCACATTGATGTGCTGGCACGCCATTGCGACATGCAGGCCCTGGAGCGTCTGCAGCGCGAAGGGATGGTGGAGGCCCGCGACGGGGGGAACACCTACTGGCTGCACAGCAAGGGCCTGGCCCACATTCTGCGTCAGACGCTGGGCAACGCCAGAAGCCGTGAAGTATGGGCGACCATCGTTGAACCCGGAATGTCGCAACGCGGAGCGCGGCCGCCCGGCGCCAACATCGTGTGGGCACTCCAACGCGGCATCGAGGTCAAAGACTCGGCCCTGCTCGCCGCCGCCGACGACGCTTTACGCGCCTATTCGCCGCGCATCGCCCTCGACCTGGTTTCCGCTGTGAAGAGGCGAACCGGGCTGTCGGTCCGCATGCGGGCGGAGGCTCATTGGTTCCTGGGGCAGGTCGAGGAGGGGCAGCGCGTGCTGACCCGTCAGACCCGGGCGTCAGAGGCGCCCACCGCACCGGCCGCGGATGAAGCGGCGCTGAGCCGGCTGGTGCGGTCGGTCTTCGCTTCCCGGGGGGCTGCGGCGGAGGACGTGGCGGGGGACGCGGTGGCGCAACTACTGGCCCACCGGCGGACCGGGAACTACCGCGCAATGCTCGAGCTGTATCGCACCATCACTCTCCCCGTGAGTTTAGAGTCCCGCTACCTGGTCACCATGCTCGCCGCGGAGGCCTACGCGGCCTGCGGCGATTCGGCACGCGCCCGCCTCCTGACCATCGAATACGGGCTGGTCGCTGGAACCGTGCGGTCCGCCGTCGTGCGGGAAATCGGGGAGACGGCCCTCTACCGGGTGCTGTTCCTTAACGGTGAATGGCGGGTTCTCAGCGACCTTCTCACGCAGAACATACTGCGCCGACCGGGCCGCTTGCTGTTTGGTGAGCAGTCGACCCTGTTGTTTCCCCGGCTGATCGCCCGGGAGCCGCGGGCCGGCGTCGTCGGCGGCGAGCAGAGCACGGCGAGCTCCGCCGACCTGTTCGGATGGTTCCTTGAACGGTGCGCCGACCTGTTCACTGTTTACGACACGGTTGATCACATGGTCACCCAGTTCAAGGAATTGGCGGGCGACCGGCGGCTTACCGGCCTGTTTGGGTTGCAGTTGTTCGCGCTCGGTTCCCTGGTGCTGCTGCAGGGTGAGGGCGACACCGATCCCAGCTCGGGCGATGACTTTAATGAGCTGGACCTCAAGCGCCTTGATCGGTGTGCCAGGTCGACGACGGGCGCGCTCGCCCGCCAGCTTGGCCTGCTGGCCGACGGACTGTTGACTGGGGAGCCTGCCACGCTGGTGCGGGCAGCGCAGGGTGCGGCCAGGCAAGGAAACACTGGGCTGTCGACGGTTGCGGCGACCCTGGCATCACGCACGGCGGGGCGGATCAGGCAGCCGGAGATCCAGCGCGCCGCCCAGGAGTTGGTGCCCGGCTCCGAGGCGCGGCCGGAGATGCCGGCGGATACGGAGATGCTGACCCGGCGTGAACGTCAGGTGGTTGACCTAGCCATGTCCAGCAGTAAGAACTCCGAGATCGCCGCAGCGCTGGGCATCTCTCCGCGGACCGCCGAGCGTCATGTGCAGAACGCGTACCGGAAGTTAGGTGTCTCAACCCGCGAGCAGTTACGTCGGACGCTCCAGCCGTCCGACGACGCCACCGAATCGGGCGGGGTATGAACACCTCGTCCCCCGACGGTGAGCGCCAACGAAGCGCCCTTGACGAAGTTCTTGATGCCGCGGGACAGGAACTGGTAACGTCCCGCTCCGGGGGCCTGCTCCTCACCACGTCAACGGTCTTCGGCGGAGACTTCCTGCTCGCGCGCATGCTGGCGTCGGCGGATCCGTTTTACACGGTCGGTGTGCAGGGAACCGAGTCATTCGCGGGTCTGGCTTATGCCCCGCTGGCCCCGCTCCTCCAGGATTCGCCGGACATCGACTTCAGCTCCGAGATGGAGGTGCTCTCCGCGGTGCGTGACCGCATCCAGCGCCTCTCGGAGGGAAAGAGTTGCGTGGTGGTGGTGCGTGGTCCCGAACACCTTGATACGGCGAGCATCGCCGTACTGACGCGCCTCGCCGAATCCCCCACCATCGGATTGCTGATCCGTTGTGGCCCCCGGAGCCAGCTTCCGCTGGACCTTGAACTCTCCCTGGCAGACGGTTTCATCGAGGAAGTCATGATCCCAGTGCTGGGGCCCGCGGACATCAAGGGGTACTTCGCCTCCATCCTCGGCGCGACGCTCCCGATGCTGTCCAGCATCCTGGTGCGCGACGCGATCGGCGGAAGCCCAGTCTTGCTGGAATTGGTGACACGGGACAGGGATTTGGAGGATCTGATCCACCTGCGCGACGGCGTCTGGATTCTGCCGCGCGAGCTGCGCCTGACCGATCGGATTGCTGAACGGATCTTCAGCCTGATCGCCGACTATGGGCCCGAGGAGACTGACGTCCTCCTGACCGTTGCGCTCGCCCACCAGATACCCGTCGACGTGGCAGTCGAACTGTGGGGTGCGGAGCCTATCAACGCCCTGCTGCTGGAGGGCGCCCTGTCCCATGCGGAGGACGCTGGTCAGATCTGGCTGCGCGCCGCGCCACCAATCCTGGGGGCCGCCATCAGGCAGCGGGTTGAGCCCTTCCGGTCGCGTCGGCTCTGGGACAACGTCCACGAGCACCTCACGGATCTCACCAACACGCCGGGCATTATTCTCCGGGTGATGTGGAGGCTGTCAGTGGGCGTCGCAGTCGATGACACCGAAGTGCTCACGGCTGCCGCCATGGCCAATCGTCTCGACCAGCCGGACACCGCCGACTTTCTGCTGCACCTGCTGCCGTCCGACGTCGCAACGGACCCGGCCGGTCTGGCCGCGGCCGCCGAACTGCAGCGGGCCCGCGCCGAGTTCTATGACGGGCGAACTGACCTTGCGCTGCCCCGACTCCGACGCCTAGTCCTCAGCGACCTGGAACCGGAGATCATGACCTCGGTAGTCCACTTCACGTTTCAGATCAATCTCGCCACCGGGATGGGTGCGTCAGCGCTCACCCAAGCGGTCCGACGGCGGGCTGAGGTCGACCCCGCCGGGGACACCTTCGAGAGCTCGTTGATCACCCGGCTCGGTCGTGAGCTGCAACAACTTGCAGCTGGGACCGTCCCCGAACGGCCTGTCGTGGAGGTGGTCGGCGTGCCGAATGAGACCAGGGAGGCAGTCTGCTGGCACCTCGTTGCTGGTGAACTCCAGTACCGTCGCGGAGATCTTTCGGCTGCGGCCGAAGAACTGGGGCTGGCCCTTGACCTCGTCCTTATTCATGAGCCGCTGCGCAACTACGGCGGATACATCCTGGTCCGGCTGATGCTCCTCCTGGCCGGAGGTGGCTATTGGGAGGACCTGGCAGCCCTGCAAGCCAAGGTCGCGGACGGTAGGGCGCCCTGGGTCAAACGGTTCATTGGTTTCTGGGAGCTGATCGAGGGCCTGACAGCATTGCGTCGCGGCCGGCCGCTGAGCGCGCTGACCCACTTCGGGACAGCAGTTGTTGTCCTCCGTGAACGGGACATCAAGCGGTTCAGGCCGCTCGCCACTGCGCTTGCCGCATACACCTCCTGGCTCATTGGCGACGCGCGTCTGGGAAACTACGTGGCGGAGTACCGCCGGCTCACCCACCTGGGGCCGCCCGAACGCAGGATGCTTGCCGAAGCCTATATGGCTGTAGTGGGCGATTCGGCCGGGTCATCGACGCGTCAGCCGACCACGGTGACGCCTGAGGCAGCGAATCCCCAGATCCGTGCTGAACTCAGTGTGCTTGAGGTGCAGGCCGGTGTGGCTGGGGCCATCGACGTCGCCATCGCACAGACTGCCGGGCTCGCCGACCCGCGCGCGCAGGGCCTACAGGCGGTGCTGTCCGCGCTCGCCGGGGGGAGCGCCGCCGACCTGGTTGCGGCCGCCGAGCTGTGCCTTGATCGCGGTCAGGAGTTACTGGTTCCAGTGTGCCTCGGGGTGCTGCTGACCCAGACTCCGGGGTCGAAGGGCAAGGTGGTCCGCAGCGCGTCGAAGCTGTTGGCGCTACTTGATCCTGAACTGCAACGCCTCCACCCACAACTGGCAGCGCTCCGGCAGGCCACCAGACTCACCCCGCGCGAGACGACTATAGCCGCGGACATCGCAGCCGGAAAGACTGCCAAACAGATCGCCAAAGAGCTTGGGGTATCGATCAGAACGGTGGATGGTCACGTGGAAAGTATTCTTACGAAGCTGGGATTGCCTTCGCGCAAGGACATCCGAAAGCGAACCAAGTAGTCATGGTCTGCAAGACGAGTAGTAACTACGTACCAATTACTCAAAGTCGGGTAGTACCTGCGTAGTGGTTGTTGGGGGTTCGCAGCATAGGTTGATTGCAGGGAAGAAACTCCCAGGTCGGTGCGGACATTAGCACTGAAGCATAGAGCCGGAGGCGGCTGAGGGACTCCCCAACGAACCTCGCCGCCTCCGCCTCTGCCAGTCTGGGTGGCATCGACCGAAGCGGAACACCGACCGCTGACCCACAGATCGGGGCGGTTTCCCGGGGCGAGAGCCGGGAAACCGCTCTTTCTGTTGGCCCCGCAGCGTGACCATCCTGCAGGAAAAACCCCATAGACTTCGGCCATGGCATCCCACCACCTCAAACGGCTCATGTTGCTGCGTCACGCCAAATCCGAGTGGCCCCGCAACGTCGAGGATTTCGAGCGCCCCTTGAGTACCCGCGGACACCGGGACGCTCCGCTACCTGGCCAGTGGATGGTGGAGAACGACGCCGTTCCGGACCTCATTCTCTGCTCCTCCGCCCTCCGGACCCGCCAGACCTGTACCTGGATCTGCTATGAACTAGGGGACAAGGCTCCAACCCCCAAACTTGAAGAGCGGCTGTACTCGGCCCCCGCAACGACCATCCTGTCGCTGGTCAATCGCGTTCCGGAAACGGTCACCAGCCTCCTCGTGATCACTCACATGCCCGGAGTCCAGGAGTTGGCGATGCGCCTGGCCTCGGTGGACTCCGACGAGGGTGCGGTGATGGATATGGCAACCCACTACCCGACGTCGGGCCTGTCAGTTCTGCAGCACGATCGGCGCTGGGCGGAACTGGACGGGCGCGACGCCGTGATGACGGACTTCGTGGTGCAGCGAGCCTAAAGGCCGTACTGTTCGAGGAGCCGCAACCAGACCTCGCTGATGGTCGGGTAGGCGGGTACCGCATGCCACAACCGGTCCAGGGGAACTTCCCCGGCAATCGCGATGGTCGCGGCGTGCAGGAGTTCAGCGACGTCCGGGCCAGCGAAGGTCATGCCGATGAGGACCTTCCGGTCCTCATCGACCACCATCTGTGCCCACCCCTGATATCCGTCGGAATGTAGTGCCGACCCGGCCACAGCGATCTCCAGGGACGTTTCGCTGACGTTGAGGCCCGCGTCCTGCCCCTGCTTCAGGGTTCTGCCGGTCATGGCGATCTCGGGGTCGGTGAAAACTACCTGCGGGACGGCGTATTGGTCGGCGGTGGCCGCGTAGGCGCTCCAGTCCTGGACCGTGTTCCCGAGGGTCCCGGCCGCGCGCGCCGCGATCGCCGAACCGGTGATTCGGGCTTCATATTTCCCTTGGTGCGTGAGTAGGACCTTGCCCGCCGCGTCACCGACCGCGTAGAGCCAGCCGGCGCCCTGCACCCGGCCCGACGGGTCGATGACCAGCTTCGTGGGGTCAAGGTCGAACTTTTCCAGTCCCAGGTCAGCAAGGGCAGGACGACGCCCGGTGGAGACCAGGAGCTTTTCCGCGGTTACCGTGGCGCCACCGTCAAGGGAAACCGTTACCGTGCCATCACCCGACTGCCGCACCGATTCGGTGGCTGTGTCGGTCAGGACCTCGACGCCGTCGTTCTCCAAGCCCTTCCGCACCAGCTCCCCCGCGGGTTTGGGGTAGTTGGAGAGAAGGCCGCCCCGGGCGATGATGGTCACCTTTGCGCCCAGGCGGGCGAAGGCCTGCGCCAGTTCGGCGCCCGCAACACCGCCGCCCAGAACCGCGAGCGACGACGGCACGAGGGCTGCCGAGGTTGCTTCCCGTGTGCCCCAAAAGTCGACGGCGTCCAGGCCATCAATCGGGGGGATTATGGGGGAGGAGCCGGTGGCAAGGACAACGGCAATCCGCGCCCGGAGGGAAGTCACGCCGTCGTCGCGGGTCACCTCAACCGAACGCTCACCCGTGAGCCGGGCCGTTCCACGGACGAGGGTGATCCCGCTCTCGCTGACCCAGTCGGCTTGCGAAGCATCGTCCCAGTTGGAAGTGAATTGGTTGCGCCGCTCCAATACCTGCTCGACATCAAGCGAGCCCGTGGCCGCCTCCCGTGCGCCGGCAACTGTTGTTGCTGCTTTCAGGGCGGTGCCCGGGCGGAGGAGGGCTTTGGACGGCATGCAGGCCCAGTACGAGCATTCTCCACCCACCAATTCCGCTTCTATCAGCGCTGCCGACAGCCCCGCCTGCACCACGCGATCCGCCACATTTTCGCCGACAGCGCCGGCACCGATCACGATTACGTCGAAGTCTTCAGAGTTGGTCATGCTTTGAGCTTTTCACTGCTGCCGCAGCGGGGCAACCTCTGCCGGTGGTTAGACACACGTAATTGACACGTAACGGCCTTCATTTTGCACATGATCGAATCAGCACGACGACGACGACGACGGCGGCGGACCGGCCGGGTTGCGTTGATTGTTCCGCACGGCGTGTTGCTCCGAGCTGGCTCCGAAAGACGCATCAAGAAGTCGCTGATCGAGGAAAACCTGCTGGACACGGTGGTGGGACTGCCGGCGAACCTGTTCACCACCACCGGCATTCCCGTCGCCATCCTCATCCTTGACCGTTCGCGTGAAAAATAGGGGGCTCCAGTGAGGGCCGAGACGATGTCCTGTGCATTGATGCCAGCCGGGACTTTACCGCGATCGAGGCCCGGAGCCTGCTCGATGAGGAACACCATAAGCGGATCGTTGAGACTTACCGCGGCCGGACGGAATCTGAAGGGTACTCGCGCCTAGTACCCCGCGAGGAGATCAGCGAGAACGATTTCAACCTCAACATCTCGCGCTGCATTGGCACCCTTGCGGCCGAGTCTGAGATTGACGTAGCCGCCGTGCAGAGTGAGATCGAGCAGATCGAAGCCGAGCTGGTGGAAATTCGTGCCCGCATGGCCGGCTACCTGAAGGAGTTGGGTCTAGATGACTGAACAAGGGGGCGGAGAGGGTGGCATAGCTGGTGAACCGGTGCTCTACACGAGCGACGACGGTCAGGTGCACGTGCAGGTGCGGCGTGGTTGACGCAGCGCGGAATTACTGAGCTGTTCGGGAAGGATGTGCGCATCATCAACGAGCACATCCAGAACGTCATCACCGAGGCGAGGTGGATTTCAACGCAATTATCCGGAAATTCCGGATAGTTCAAAACGAGGGCGATCGTGAGGTTGCGCGTGAGATGGAGCATCACAACCGCAATGTCATTTTTGCCGTCGGCTACCGGGTGCGTTCGGCCCGCGGTGTGCAGTTCCGCCGGTGGGCCACCACCGTACTGAGTGAGTACTTGGTCAAGGGCTTCGCCATGGACGATGCCGAGCTCAGGGATGCCAAGCAGTGGCATTACTTTGACGAGTGCCTCGGACGCATCCGGGACATTCGTGTCTGCGAGAAGCGCTTCTACCAAAAGGTGCTGGACCTCTAAGCCCCCGCCGCTGACTACGACCCGAAGCCGGATGGTGCGAGTGTCTTCTTCAAGGCGGTGCAGAACAAGAGGCTGTGGGCAGTGACCGGCAAGACGGCAGCCGAGCTTATCGAGAACCGGAGTGACTCCGGTTGCACCCAACATGGGACTGACCAACTGGGCTGGCGGCCGAGTGCGCGAAGGCGACGTAGTCACGGGCAAAACTACCTGACGAGCGAAGAACTGGAGGCGCTGAACAGCATCGACACCATGTACCTAGACTTCGCTGAGGACCAAGCTAAGCGACGCCACGTCGTTGCCATGGCCGATTGGAAGGACAAGCTGGATGCCTTTCTGCAATTCAACGGGCACGAACGCAGACGAAGCGGACTCCGCTGGACGGCACTACGCCCGGATCAAAGGCGGACCGGATCGTCAGTGCCATGGAATAAGAAGAGCTCCTCACCCGGAGGTGAGGAGCTCTCAACTGTGCGCGCGAAGGGACTCGAACCCCCAACCTCCTGATCCGTAGTCAGGTGCTCTATCCATTGAGCTACGCACGCATTGCCGCTGTATTAATCCGTGCCACGTCTCAATTTGGGACGTGACACGACCTATTGGCCTTGAATAACTTTACCGCTCTTGCCGATTTACGCCTAATTCGAGGTGAAGCGAGTTGCCCGGCTGGCTGCGGCACCGCTGAACCGTCTGGCGTAGACTAGACCGGTCTACGTGTCCTTAATCACATTGTAGCCCCTTGACAGCGCTCGGTCGCCGTGGATTCTAGGGAAATACCCCCATAAACCCGAGCTTGGACCGGGTGGTGGTGCCCCGGCCGCGAGTGAGAAGGACCATAGCATCGTTACACCACCCACCCAACGAAGGGACATGTTATGGGCGATCCTGTACGCCAACTGGTTGATCACAAGAACCTTGACGCAACCGATCAGAGCGGCATGCCTGTCGTGCGAGTCGGCGGGTCACAGACTCCGGCACCGACCACCCATGCAGGATTACTCGCCTGGGTTCAGGAAGTTGCCGACATGGTTCAGCCGGACCGGGTGTATTGGGTCGACGGATCCGAGGCTGAAAACAAGGCGTTGACTGACGAACTGGTTGACGCGGGAACGCTTCGGCGACTCAACCCCGAGACGTTCCCCAACTCATTCGCCGCGTTCTCCGACCCAGCCGATGTAGCCCGGGTCGAGGAGCAGACCTTCATCTGCTCGCGGAACGAGCGCGATGCCGGGTTCACCAACAACTGGATGGACCCCGACCAGATGAAGGAGAAGCTGCGGGGCCTTTTCACTGGAGCCATGCGCGGACGCACCATGTACGTGATCCCCTTCGTAATGGGTCATCTGGATGCGGCCAATCCCAAATTTGGCGTGGAAATCACGGACAGCGGGTATGTCGTTAGCTCCATGCGCATCATGGCCAACATCGGCACCGAGGTGCTGGCGCGGATGACCGAACTGAACGCCGAGTACGTGCCGGCACTGCACTCCCTGGGCGCTCCTCTTGCCGAGGGTGATAATGACGTGCCCTGGCCTTGCAACGCGGATAAGTGGATTGTGCACTTCCCCGAAGAGCGTTCCATCTGGTCCTTCGGGTCGGGGTACGGCGGCAACGCACTGCTGGGCAAGAAATGCTATGCGCTGCGGATCGCCTCGGTAATGGCGCGCGACGAGGGCTGGCTGGCGGAGCACATGCTGATCCTCAAGCTCACCTCGCCCGAGCACAAGACCTACTACGTGTCGGCGGCGTTTCCGTCCGCCTGCGGCAAGACCAATCTCGCCCTGCTGGATCCGACCATCGAGGGGTGGAAGGTCGAGACGCTCGGCGACGACATCACCTGGATGCGCGTCGGTGATGAGGGCGAGCTGCGCGCCATCAATCCTGAGGCCGGCCTGTTCGGCGTCGCGCCGGGCACAGGCTGGCTCACCAACCCCAACGCGATGCGCGCCATCGCGAAGGGCAATTCCATCTTCACCAACGTCGCGCTGACCGACGACGACGGCGTGTGGTGGGAGGGAATGACCGCCGAGGTGCCTGATCACCTCACCGATTGGCAGGGGAATGAGTGGACGCCGTCGTCGGACAAGACCGCAGCTCACCCGAACGCGCGGTTCTGCACCCCAATTGACCAGATCGACATGCTCGCCGACGAATTCAACAACCCGGACGGTGTCGAGATCTCGGCCATCCTCTTCGGCGGTCGACGGAAGACCACCGTTCCCCTGGTCACCCAGTCCCGCGATTGGGTCAACGGCATCTTCATGGGGTCCACCCTGTCCTCCGAGACGACAGCAGCAGCCGCAGGCGAGGTGGGTCGGGTGCGCCGCGATCCGATGGCCATGCTTCCGTTTATTGGGTACGACGCCGGCGACTACCTGCGCCACTGGATCACCCTGAGCAGCAAGGCAGATCAGGAACGCTTGCCGAAGATTTTCCTGGTGAACTGGTTCCGTCGGACCGCCGACGGCGGGTTCGCCTGGCCTGGTTTCGGCGAGAACTCGCGGGTCATGAAGTGGGTTATCCAACGGCTTGAGGGTACTGCCGAGGCCGTGGAGACGCCGATCGGCTTCGTCCCGACCGGGGATTCGCTCGATCTGACCGGGCTGGACATGACACCCGAAGAGGTGAATGCTGCGGTGCGGGTCGACCCCGAGGAGTGGGCCGCCGAACTGAAGGGTATCGACGCGTGGTACTCACAGTTCGGGGAGTCCCTCCCGGCCGAGCTTGAGGATCAGCTGCGGGGGCTCAAGGCGCGGTTCGCCGTCTAGCTTTATAGTAGACCACACTCCTAGTAGACACATCTACTAGGAGTGTGGTCTACTATTCGCATGATTCTTTCCTGCGTAATTCTGGGAATGCTGGCTGTCGCCCCAATGACGGGGTACGACCTCAAGAAGCGCTTCGATACGAGCGTCAATCACTTCTGGTCAGCGGACAAAGCGCAGATCTACCGCACCCTCAGCCGGCTGGTCGCTGACGGGCTCGCCAAGGTAGTGACGGTCCGTCAGGTTGGTCTGCCGGACCGGCAAGAGCACCACATCACCGACGCCGGCAGGGTCGCTCTCACCGAATGGCTCGTCTCCGCACCGGACCCGCACCGCGAACGGGATCCTTTCCTGGCACGGATCTTCTTCGCCGGAACTCTTGAACGCCACCACGTTCTCACCCTGATTGCCGAGCGGAGGCTGGCCGCGGAAGAGTTGCTGACCGGGCTGGTGGCCCAGTCGGTGCCTCCAGGCGGCGGCGCTGCTCAGGACCGTGAGCGGTACCTGAGGTTCGCCACGCTGGGGAATGGGATCACCCATGTACAAGCCGAGCTGCGGTGGCTTGACGAGGTCGAAAAGGACCTACCGTGAACACTCCCTCATTCCCGGTGCTGCACCCCGGGACAGGCGTCTCTTCCGGATCCGTCGTCTTCCTGCACGGGGGCAACGTAGCGAACTGGATGTGGCAGCCTCAGGTCGAGGCTCTGCCGGACTATCGGGTCATTACCCCCGACCTGCCGGGCTTTGGCGCCCGCACCACCGAGCGCTGGATCAGCCTGGACCAGACAGCGGACGGGGTGGCCGACCTGATCCTGGCCGAGGCCGACGGGCCGGTACACCTGGTGGGGCTGTCCTTGGGAGGGATGGTCGCCCTACGGCTGCTGGCCAGGCACCCGCAGTTGGTGGCCAGTTCGATAGTGAGCGGCGCTCCCGCCCTCGGCATCGGCGGCGTTATTGGCGCCGCTTCCTGGGTACAGCTTCGATGCTGGGACTACACATGGTTTTGGGATCTGCAGGCTCGGGCCTTCCGACTGCCGCCAGACAGCTACCACCTGTTCGTTGAGCACGGCCTCAGCATGGACAGTGCCAACGCCCGTCGCATGATGGCCGAGGTGTTTGCCGGCGGGCTGCCTGCAGGGTTGGCAGGCTACCCGGGCCGGCTGCTTGTGCTGGCAGGGAGTAGGGAACCCCGTGCGGTGAAGGGTGCTCTGCCCGCGGTTGCCCGCGCGGTACCCAATGGTGTGGCGGCGGTTGTTCCCGGGATGCACCACGTGTGGAATATCGAAGACACCGCCCTGTTCAACGAGGTGGTGCGCCGGTGGATCGACGGGTCGGTGCATCCCGGCCTCGCCGTGTCCCAGGCTCGTCCCGACTAGGCGATCCTCCCTGCCAGTCCTGCGCCAGGAACTCCTGGAGGTCCTGCGCCAGGACCTACTGCCGGACCTGCGCCAGGACCTCGTCGGTCAGGGTGCCGAGAATCTGGGGGTCGACTGCTTCAGCATTCAGGCGCAGATAAGGCTCGGTGTTCGACGCGCGGAGGTTGAACCACCATGACCCGTCGTCAGCAGTGAAGGTGAGACCGTCGAGTTCATCGACAGTGACGCCGTCGTTGGCGAATTCCTCGCGGACCCGGGCAACGGCCGCAGGAACGTCGTCCAACCGCGAGTTGATTTCACCCGACGCGAAGTACGGCTCGTAGTCGCGGCCCAGGTCTGACAGCGGCCCGTCCTGCTCACCCAGCGCGGCGAGCACGTGCATGGCAGCCAGCATGCCGGTGTCGGCGTTCCAGAAATCCTTAAAGTAGTAGTGGGCTGAGTGCTCGCCGCCAAAGACGGCGCCTTCCTTAGCCATCACCGCCTTGATGAACGAGTGCCCCACCCGGGTGCGGACGGGGCGCGCACCTAACCGTTCCACCAGTTCGGGCACGGCCCGCGAGGTGATGAGGTTATGAATGATGACCGGTGCGTTCTCACCGGCGGCCTGCGCCCGGGCTATTTCCCGGCGAGCAACCATCCCGGTGACGGCGCTGGGCGACACGGGGTTCCCGAGCTCGTCGATCACGAAACAACGGTCGGCGTCGCCGTCGAAAGCAATCCCGATGTCCGCCTGATTGCTGACCACAGCCGCCTGGAGGTCCCTGAGGTTTTCCGGCTCAAGCGGGTTGGCGGGGTGGTTGGGGAAGGACCCATCGAGCTCGAAGTACAGCTCGATGATGTCCAGGGGAAGCTTGGGGAGCATCGAATCGCCCAGGACCGCGGGAGTGGTGAGGCCACCCATCCCATTGCCGGCGTCGACAACCACCTTGAGGGGACGCGACCCTGACAGCTCCACCAGTGAGCGTAGATACTCGGCGTAGCCACGGAGCACGTCGCGGACCCCGATGGTTCCGGTGCGCTCGCCCGCTGGAATGGATCCCTCATTCAGGTACTGCTCGGCGAGGGTCTGGATTTCCACCAGTCCGGTCTCCGATGACACGGGCACAGCGCCGGGACGGCACATCTTCATCCCGTTGTACTCGGCCGGATTGTGGCTGGCGGTGAAGGTCACCCCCGCCGCGTCGAGGGTACCACTCGCGTAGTACAGCTCGTCGGTCGAGATGAGATCAAGGAGGACGACGTCGGCACCGCGGCGGGTGGCGCCCTGGGCGAAGGCATTGCTGAATTCCGGTGAGGAGGGACGCATGTCGCCGCCTACCAGGACTGTTGTCCCCGCCAGCCCGAGGACGTCGACGAAGGCTGCGCCCACCGCTTCGACGATTTCCGGGGTGATGCTTTCGCCGACGATGCCGCGCACATCGTAGGCCTTGAAGGACGCTGAAAGATCGAAGGATTTACTCACGGAGAGAGTCTAGCCGCTGGCCCCGGTCAGACAAGGCGTGTGGAGGAGCGGATGGGAGGGTTGTCCACATCGGCGGATTCGCCGCCCCACTGTCAGCGTGGACTGCAATACTGGGGCTCATGGTTGATACCACCACACTTCATGATCAGGCAGCGGAGATTTTGCGGACCCTCGTGGGCCGCGACGACGCCGCGTTCCACGACGGCCAGTTCGAGGCGATCGAGGCCCTGGTGAACGGCGGTCGCCGGGCGTTGGTGGTCCAGCGGACCGGGTGGGGGAAGTCGGCCGTCTACTTCGTCGCGAGCCTGCTGCTGCGGTCCCGGGGTGCCGGGCCCACCCTGATCGTGTCCCCGCTGCTCGCCCTGATGCGGGACCAGGTCGCCGCGGCGGCCCGGGCCGGCGTGCGCGCTGAAGCGATCAACTCTGCCAACCAGACCGACTGGCAGGAGATCACCGCCAAACTCGACGACAATTCGGTGGATGTATTGCTGGTCTCCCCCGAGCGGTTGAATAACCCGGCGTTCCGGGAACGCCACCTTCCCGAACTGATCCGGCAGACCGGCCTGCTGGTGATCGATGAAGCCCACTGCATCTCCGACTGGGGCCACGACTTCCGCCCCGACTACCGGCGGCTCCGCGACCTGATCACCCAGCTACCGTCCGGCGTGCCGGTCCTCGCGACCACAGCGACAGCCAACTCCAGGGTGGTGAGCGACGTCGAAGAGCAGTTGGGCACCGACGGCACCGAGGTGTTCACCCTGCGTGGCACCTTGGCACGCGATTCCCTCCGGCTGGGTGTGCTGCGGTTACCCAGCCCGCGCTCGCGGCTGGCGTGGTTGCTGACCCATATCGACGACCTGCCGGGTAGCGGCATCATCTACGCGCTGACCGTCGCGGCGGCCGAGGACACCGCACACCTGTTGCGCGCCAACGGTCACCGGGTGCTTGCCTACACGGGGCGCACCGACCCCGCCGATCGTGAATCGGCTGAAGCGGCGCTGAAGAACAATGAGGTCAAAGCGCTGGTCGCCACCAGTGCGCTGGGCATGGGGTTCGACAAACCGGACCTGGGGTTCGTGGTCCACCTCGGCGCGCCGTCCTCTCCGGTGGCCTATTACCAGCAGGTCGGTCGGGCAGGACGTGGCACACCCAATGCTGATGTGCTGCTGCTTCCCGGGACCGAGGACCGGGAGATCTGGGAGTACTTTGCCACGTCGTCCATGCCCTCGGAGGAGAGGGCGACCCGGGTCCTCGAAGCGCTCGGCTCCGGCGGGATCCTGTCTACGCCCGCTTTGGAGGCGCAGGTCAACCTTAAACGAACTCCGCTGGAGCTGCTGCTGAAGGTCCTCGATGTGGACGGCGCCGTGCGAAAGGTGCAGGGCGGTTGGGAAACCACCGGGGCCCCTTGGGTTTACGACAGCGAACGGTACGGGCGGATCGCCAAAGCCCGGATCGCTGAGCAGAAATCCATGTTGGACTACGAGAACACCTCGCAGTGCCGGATGGAGTACCTCGCCGCGGCACTCGATGACCCAACCGCTGCGCCCTGCGGGCGATGCGATAACTGCGCTGGCCAGTGGTACTCGGATGAGGTGGCCCACGACGCTTCCGACAGCGCCCAGAAGGCCCTGAGCAAGGTGGGCGTGGAGTTGGACCCGCGGGGCCAATGGCCCAGCGGCATGGACAAACTTGGCGTACCCGTCAAGGGGCGCATCCCGGCCAGCCAGGCGAACGGGGCGGGCCGTGCGCTGGCCAGGCTCACCGACCTCGGCTGGGGTAACCAGCTGAGGGAACTGCTGGCTGACACGGCCGAGGACCAGCCGCTCGGCCCGTTGGTGATCGAAGCGTGCATCTCGGTGCTGGTGCAGTGGGGCTGGGACACCCGTCCAGTAGCCGTGGTCAGCGTGCCATCCCGACGACGGCCGCTGCTGGTGCAGTCACTGGCCGAAGGGCTCGCCAGCGTGGGCCGGATTCCCTACCTCGGGGCTTTGCAGACGCCGCACGGCTGGCCGACGGGAGCCCCGGGCGGCAACAGTGCGTTTCGCCTCACAGCCGTCTGGGACCGGTTCGCAGTGCCCGACGAGGGAAGGGAATGGTTCGCCGCCAACCCCGGCCCGGTGCTGCTGGTCGATGACCTCGCAGACAGCCGGTGGACAATCACGGTGGCGGGCAAGGCGTTGCGCGACGGCGGAGCGCAGGAAGTGTTGCCGTTTGTGCTGGGCCTGAAAGCCTGAGCGCTTGTGCCAGGGTGAGGGTAACGCGGACAAAAACAGACACCCCGGTTCGATCAAGAACCGGGGTGTCTGGTAAATAACGCGGAGACGGGGGGATTTGAACCCCCGGTAGGCTTTAGGCCCACACTTCATTAGCAGTGAAGCCCATTCGGCCGCTCTGGCACGTCTCCAGCGGCTATTACTAGCCACCCAAGGCTACCTGTAAGGAGCGGGCAAGAGCAAAACCACCTGCGGTCACAGGCCGCCGGTTAACGCCTTCCAGACAAACTCCTGGGACATGACGTGCATGCGCGCTGCCTGCCGGTTGTCGGATGCCCCCGCATGACCGCCCTCCAGGGCCTCGTGAAACCACACATTGCCGATCCCGAGGGCCTTCATCCGGGCTGCCATCTTCCGGGCCTGCACCGGACCCACCCGGTCGTCGCTGGTTGCCGTCCAGATCAGGGTCCGGGGGTAGTCGACCCCCGAACGCAGCTGATGGTACGGCGAGAAGGTCTGCACGTACTCCCACTCCTCAGGCTTGTCGGGGTCGCCGTACTCGGCGATCCACGAGTAGCCGGCCGAGAGTTTGGTGTACCGGCGCATGTCGAGCAACGGGACACCACAGGAGATGGCGCCGAACAGGTGCGGGTAGTGGGTGAGCATGTTGCCCACCAGCAGCCCGCCGTTGCTGCGCCCGGTGCAGCCGAGCAGCTCCGGCCGGGTGACCCCGCGTGTCACCAGGTCCGCGGCGATCGCCGCGAAGTCCTCATAGGCACGGTGCCGGTTGGCGTGCAGTGCTGCCCGGTGCCAGGCTGGACCGTACTCGCCGCCGCCCCTGATATTCGCCAGCACGTACACGCCGTGCCTGCCGGCGTCAGTGGTCCGCTCCAGCCAGCCCCGGCCGATGACTCCCGAGTAGGCGGGGGTCATTGCGTGCTCGAACCCGCCGTAGCCAGATAGCAGGGTGGGATTCCCGCCGTCGAGCGCCAGATCCGCCGCCGCGACCTGGAAGTACGGGACCCTCGTCCCGTCCTTGGACACTGCGAAGTGCTGCTCAACAGTGAACCGGTCGTCATTGAAGAACGACGGCGACGCTTTCACCTGGGTGTGCGTCCCGCCCACGGTCCCGCGCAGCAGGGTCGTCGGGGTCAGGAACCCGCTGGCCAGGAGCCAGTAGTCGTTCGCGGCGTCGTCGTCCTCATCGTCCACGGCAAACGCGTCGACCGAGTGCAGCGGCGGGCAGGCGTCGAGCGTCTCCACCCGCCACTGCCTGGACGGTTCCAGAACCCGGATCTCGGAGGACACATCGTTAAGGAGGTTGATCAGCAGGTAATCCCTCGTCCAACTCCAGGACTGCAGCGAGGTTCGCGTATCGGGGCGGAACAGCGTGGTCAGCGATCGGCTTCCCGCCAGGAAGGAGTCAAGGTCAATGCCGAGCAACGACCCGGCGGTGAACACCGTGCCGTCCACGGCCCAGTCGGTGCGCGGACGCAGGGTCAGCCACTGCCGGTGGATCGAGACGTTGACGTCGTCGGGGACGTCCAGCTGGACCCACGCATTGTCACGGCGCAGGTGCGTGCGGCTGGAGTAGAAGTCGATGGTATCGACGGCGATGTCCCGCTCGAAACCGGGCGTCTGGTCCCGCATCACCACCGCCATCATGTGATCGTCGGGGATCTCGAAGTAGAGTTCGGCGTCAGCCAACGACGACTCTCCCCGGCGCACTGTGCGCACCGTCCGAGGGTAGGAACTGGACGTGATCGATCCCGGGCCGAAATCGGTGGCCACATGGAGGGCATCGGGCCCGGCCCAGCTGATCCGGCTCTTGGCGGCCGGAATGTCGAAACCGCCTGCAACGAAGGTCCGGGAGGCGACGTCGAACTCCCGGAACCGCCGGGCGTCACCACCATCGGGGGAGAGCGCGATCAGGGCATGCGTGTACGGTTCGCCATCGGTGGGACGCAGGAACATTGCCCCGCCCCACACCCACTCGATCCCCTCGTCAGAGCTGAGCCCATCAAGGTCCAGCAGTACGTCCCACTCAGTGTGCGCCGAGTTGTAGCTGTCCCACCCGGTCCGACGCCACAGTCCCTTCGGATGAGCCTCATCGCGCCAGAAATTGTAGAAGTGCTCACCCCGTTTGGAAACCATCGGGATGCGGTCAGTGGAATCGAGAACCTCGAGAACGTCCCGCTCCCTGTGCTTGAATTTGCCGGTGATGAGCAGCCGCTCGGTGACGGCATTCTCGGCACGAACCCACTCGAGGGACGAATCGCTGTAAATGTCCTCAAGCCAGAGGAACTCGTCGTCGGGGGTCGCGCCGTGGTGCTGGTCTGTGATGGAGGTCATAATTCCATCCTAGGCACGCCCGTCTGGGCTGCCGAACCAGCCAGTGACGATCGCTAACGAGGATCTGAACTTCTGGAACTACAACGGTCCCATGACCGGTGTCCGCAACTCGCGCACAGTCGAATGTGCACCACTCGCCGACGCCGACGCCGCGCACATCGGATTCGAGGCCGAGTCCGCAGTAATCACCGTGGTGGTCTGACCGTGTGGCCGTGCGCCCCGAAAGAGTTCGCGCGCCCAGATAGTTCAGCAGAGCTTGAATCCAAGAGCAGCGGCTTTCGCTATGAGGACGTAGATCAGTCCTTCGTTGGGACCACAGCGAGGACCGAACCATCCCCACACACAGCGGAACAGCGCCCAAATGGTGATGGCGAAGAACACGGCGACTGCGACGATCTTCCACCAGGGAATATTGTCAACCATCCCCCGGTCATTGCCGGCCCGCACCCCGGCTAGCTCTTTGAGCTTCGCGGCTATGTGGTCGATGAGGGCAAGCGGGTCTCCGGACCTGGCCGCCCCCAAAAGCCTCGTCGAGTTGCACAATGATCCGTTCGATATCCTCGGGTTTGAGTTCAAGGTTGGAAAGCTCCCGTCGGATACCTTCGTCGAAGGCCGTGGCGCGTTGCTCCAACAACGTGGTGTCGTATTTCTGTCCACGTTCTGCCAGTGACTCGACATTGCGGCGAAAATCGCTGATTGCGCCACTCGCCACGTCCAGGTATTCAAGCCCGGCTCGCTGGAATGTCGCCAGCGCGGTCTCAATATCGTCATCGTTCTAAGGCTGGCGAGCCGCCCGGCTCCGCTCAGCCTTATAGACGGCCATCTCGGCCCTGCCAAAGCTGGCGACCGCACTGTCAAGCGCGAAGAGCCCCTCTCGCAGTGGAGCTTCCTCCAGGCTCGGGAACGCCTGGTACAGAAGGCTGCCCGACGACAGGTAGTACTGAACATTGTCTTGCTCGCGTGAAAGCATGAGAACCATCCCCGTATTATGTTGGGTCTACTGGAGGCACCAACGTAGTTCCAAGGCTGTTGCTGGGACGTTACCGTGGCCTTGCAGGAGCGTGGATCACCGACGTGAAAGCACGATCGCCGTGACGTCAGTGAAGTACTCACGAGTTTCTACCAAAGATCAGAGCGCCGCAGGGACCTCCGAACCAGCCTAAAGGTTCGGCTACGGTCAGGCCGGTTCCTTCCTGCACCAACCCACCGGATACCCTTAGCTGATGCACACGGGTCGTAACCAACGGGTAGCTGTAGTGGGTGCGGGCCCCCGCGGCACCTCAGTGCTGGAACGGCTCATCTCCCAATGGGTGGCAGCCCCGGCCGGTCAGCGCCGTCCCCTGCACATCCACCTGATTGACCCTGAACGTCCCGGCCCTGGCCACGTCTGGCGACCCGGCCAGTCGAGGCTCTTCCTGATGAACACGCCGTCTTTCTTCCCCACGGTGGTCCCCGTCGGGGCGAGTGCCGACGGACTGGCTCCATCGGTGGTCGATCATTCGTTCGATGAGTGGCGGGTCGCGATGACTGACCAGCCCGCCGCGTCCCTTTCCAGCGCCGATCACCATGAACTGAAGCGGCTCGGCAGCTCAGACTTTCCCAGCCGCGTGTTGTATGGCAGGTACCTGGAATGGACCTACCAGCAACTCATGGACCGCTGCCCGGCCGACGTCAGCGTTACCCACCATCCCACCGAAGCGCTGGCGCTCACGACGGCGCAGCCGAACTACCGGTTGAACCTGGGCGACGGTTCAGAGCTTACGGTGGACGCCGTCGTCCTGGCCCTGGGGCATGTACCGGCGCAGCTCAGCCCAGAACAGGTCGCACTCCGTGACGGTGCGGGTCGGTACAGTCTCGCCTACTGGCCGCCGGCCGTCCCCGCCGACATCGACTGGAACAGGCTTCCGGCGACGAAGCCGGTCCTCATTCGGGGGTTGGGCCTGAACTTTTTCGACGTCATGATTCAGCTGACCGAGGGCCGCGGAGGGCGCTTCGTCCCCGACGACGACGGGAGGCTGGCGTATCAACTGTCCGGCCGGGAGCCCAGGATCGTTGCGGCGTCCCGGCGGGGCGTGCCGTACCGGGCAAAAGCGCAGCTGGACAGTTACCTGCCGCGAAGCGTGTCCTTGAGCTACTGCACGCTGCCGGCACTGCAGTCATTTGCCGAGCAGGGAATCCAGCCGGGCTTCGACCACGATATTTGGCCGCTCCTGCACCGTGACGTGATGACCGCGTATTACACCACCCTGGCCAGGGTGTCGGGGGCACGAATCCTGGCCGACCCGGCCGGATTCCTCCGTCGGCTCCACACGGCCATTGCCGTCAGCGGTCCGGAATGGGCGGCGGCGCTCGCGACGCTGCTGAACGCCGAGGTGCCAGCAGAGCTTCACCTCAATGTTGAAGGACTTGGCCACCCATTTGCTGGCCGCCGGTTCGTCACCGCCTTCGACTATCAAGACGCGGTGCTGGAGTATCTCGATGAGGATGTCGCCGAGTCCGCTCGGGGCGAGGACAGCCCGCTGAAGATGGCGATTGGTGCGATGAACGCCGGCCGAACCGTGATCAAGCAGGTGGTGGCCGACGGCGGGCTGACCGATCAGTCGTGGATGAGGGAGCTTCGCGGCTGGTTCGAGCCTCTGGTGGAGGGGTTGGCCAGCGGGCCGCCGTCGATCAGGATCGCGCAGCTGGCTGCCCTGGCACGCGCCGGTGTGGTGCAGTTCGTGGGCCCTAACCCCACATTCGTGGTTGATGAGGACACCGAGCGGTTTGAGGCATCCTCGCCGTGGGTGCAGAGCACCGCGGTCTCAGCCAGCCACCTGGTGGATGCGATGATGCCGCCCAACCGGGCCGTGAACACCAAATCCCCACTGCTGAGGCAACTGCTCGACGACGGGCTGGTCCGCCCCAGAATGATGATGGCTGCCGACGGCGTGCCGGTCAGCTCAGCCGGACTGGACGTCACGCATCCCCCCTACCGTGCCATCGACGGCTCCGGCCGCCCCCAGCCCCGCCTCTATGTGCTGGGCCTGCAACTCGCTTCCACCCAATGGGGGATAGCGATCGCCGCGCAGGCGCATTCACCGGTCGACGCCGGTGGGCGGACGCTCCGCGACGCCGACGACATCGCCGCAGCGATCCTGGCCGGTAGTTAACCGAAACGGCGGACCCCCGAAGGCGCCCGCCGTCGGTCTTCCTAGGTTGGACTAGAGACCTTCTGCATACCTGCCGCAGGTTCCGATTTCGTCGTCGAACCGGTTGACGAAGGCTGCCATCGCGTCGCGGGCCACGGGGGTGACGGGACGGTAGGTGCCATCGCCCCAGCCTTCGGAGATGCCGGTGTCCTTCAGCCAGGAGATTTCCTTCTCGAACATCATGCCCTCAGGCACATCTGTGAAGGGTCCACCGTTCGGGTTTACGAAGCTCACCGCATCCGCGTTGAGGCAGACCTCTGTGGCGAGGCGCATCATGAAGGCTGCCATCGCGTCCCTGTTCACCGGGGTGACTGGGCGGAAGGTTCGGGTGCCGTCGGCTTCGGGCCAGCCAGTTGATAGACCGGTTTGATGCATCCACATGATCGCGTCGAAGTGCTCGATCCGGTCTGCTTCATCGGCGGGGAACGCGATGTCGCTGAAGGGTGACTCGTCCGGTAGTTCGAAGTCTGGTTCTCCGGCGAGGCGGTAGAGGAACGCGGCCATCGCGTCGCGGTTGATGTTCGCTAGTGGACGGTACGTCCGGGTGCCGTCGGCTTCCAGCCAACCGGTGGAGAGGCCGTTCCCGGCCATCCACTCGATGTGGTCCTGGTGTTCGTTACCAGCGATGTCACTGAACTCAATGGCCTCGTCCAGATCCAGACCGACGATCACCGGGTCGTGATCGCTGGCACGGTATTGGTCGGCTGTGTAGTAGTTCACCGGCGTGTAGTTGAACCGGCTGTATTCAAAGGCCAGTGATTCGACGGCGTTAATGTTCCAGATGTCGACGCCGGTCACAGTGGCGGCGGCTTCGGGGGAGGCGAGGATGTGGTCGAGCGACCCGGACTGTCCACGAAAGACGTAGGAGTATTTATCTGTCTCGACGCCCTGGTTGGTGTACCCGGCCTCGTAGAACACCTGCATGGGGTCTTCGGCCGTATAGGAGTTGAAGTCACCGGTCAGGAAAACCTTCTCGGTACCTGCTTCGCTCTGCATGGTGTCGGCGAAGTCGACAAGAGCGGTTGCCTGCTCGACGCGGTCGGGGTTTGACGCCCCTTGCCCGTCGCCCTGGTCTGCGTTCTCCCCGGAGCCGGAGCCCTTCGACTTGAAGTGGTTCACAATGGCGAGGAATTTCGTTGACTCGTCCCCGTCTGCGGCCTGGAAGGCCTGGGCCAGCGGCTTGCGGGCGTTGGAGAACGCGACGTCGTCGTCGAGGATGACCGAGTCGCCCACTGTCTCGACCGCAGCGGTCTTGTAGATGAAGGCGTTGCGGATCACGTCCTCATTGGCAGGAATTTCGGCGGGGGAAGGGACAAAGTCCCAGACGCCCGGCTCGACTTCGTTCAGCGCGGCGGTCAGGGTGGCGAGGGCCTCGTCGCGGTCCTTGCCGAACGCCGCCGAGTTCTCGATTTCTTCAAGCGAGACCATGTCGGCGTCGAGGTTGGTCAGCGCGTCGACAATCTTGGCTTCCTGCCGCTCAAAGCTGTCGGTGTTGGCAGCACCACGAGCGTCGCAGCCACCCCGGACCGTGATGGGGTTGCCCGCGCGGTCGTTGAAATACGTGCAACCGGTCAGCTCATCGCCGGTGGTGCTGAAGTAGTTCAGGACGTTGAACGAGGCGATCTTGATGTCACCGCCCACATCAATGGGGGTGGCTGGTCGCTCGCCAGCGAAGGTGACTGGTTGCACTTCGGCGGCATTCGCTGCCGTCAGGTGAGTGAGCGGTTGGAAGCGCCACACGCCGAAGTCAAAGTCAACGATGACATCGGAGGTGAAGGTTGCTGATCCGTTGACCCGGACCGGATCCTCAAGGGTCAGGTACGGCAGGGCCTGGTCGGTGTTCTGGACGAAGTCCACCGTGGCGCCGTCGTCGAGGGTAACCCCGTGTGCTTTGTTGTCGGCCTGTACAGCGGCGTTCTCCTCAGTGCCAGGGGGAGCAATTTCGGTGGGCTGGACCAGGGCTTCGGTGCCGAAGGCCAGGTCGATCTCGCCGTACCGGTTGAGGTCATAGTTGTCAGAGACGGTGAAGTCGCCGGTTGGTCGGACGAGCATGCTCTCTAGAACTTCACGCCCTGCCTCGGTGGCGGGCCACAGCGTAATGAGGGACTTGACTTCCTCGGCTGGCTCTGTGAGCACCGTGGCGGCGCCGGCTACCACTTCAATCTGGGTGACGCCGAAGTTTTCTCCGACCTGACCGGTGACCTCGACATGGTCACCGATTGCGATGTCGGCGATGGTCCCCGGGGAGTAGATGAAGATGCCGTCGGAGGCGGTGCGCGCTTCCGACGTTGAAAGGCCAGTGCCTTCGGTCTGGATGACGTAGCCGTCAATGCCGCCGGTGGGGTAGGCAGCGGTGACTACACCCCGGGTTGTGACGGTGTCTCCTGCGAGTGGGGAGGCGTCTCCGGTGCCCTGGATTTCAGCGATTGGGACTACTGCGCCAGCAACCGGGGGGTCGGGGTCCGGTTCTGGCTCAACGCTGCCGGTTTCGCCGTCGGCGTTGGTCGGAGTCACAGCCTCGCTGAGGGTGAAGTCGGCGGAGTTGTCGTCGGTGTCGACGAAGTCGGTGCGGTTCAAGGAGCGGGGATCGGCGTTGCTGGCCGGTTTGGTCGCGACAGCGGTCTCGAATGTGTTTGAGGATCCATACCCCAGCAGATCCTCCACGGCCGGGTTGTCGCCAATCGAACCGGTGGCCAGCGGATCGATTGCTGTGGCCTCGTTCGAGAGAATGAGCGTGCCGCCGCCGTCAGCGAAACTGGCGCCGATAGTGGCATCCGTGCCGGGAAGCGCAACTCCGTTGTCAGCATTGCTGGAGCCGCCAACAAGATAGTGGCCGTTTGCCGGAACGGTTCCAGTGAGTGTTGACACTCCAGTCGGCGCATTGGAACTGCCGGCTGCACGGTACTGGAGCGACCAACCGTTGACGTCGACCGGCTGATCGGTGGTGTTGTGGAGTTCGACAAACTTGTTCAGATACGGGGCGTTCGCGCTTCCCCCGTTGACGTAGGCCTCATTGATGACAACACCGTTCGGCGCCGCAAAGGCAGGTAGCGCAGCGATTGGTGAAGCGAGTAGCCCCACTGTGATCACGGCGCCAAGCCCGCCCTTCCATGACGAATGTTTCATCCGCTAGTTCTCCTTGGCTTTTGGCTGCTGTCAGCCGCGAGTGAGACCGCCCGAAGGGTAAAGCACAGACCGTTATGGCCCAAGATCCTGGTAATTGTGAGCCAGATAACTTTTGGGTCGGTATTGAGCCAACCAGACAATAGTGAACGAGAGATTACGTAAAGTGAAGGGGCCAGGAGTTTACGGTAAACAAAAAGTTGGCCCCGGTAACTACCGGGGCCAACTTTTCTATAACGAGCGGAAGGTAAGAGATTCGAACTCTTGGTACGGGGTTACCGCACACTGGTTTTCAAGACCAGCTCCATCGGCCGCTCGGACAACCTTCCCAAGTGAGTAGTGTTTCACGTAGCTTCCAGTTCAACCAAAAACCATCCCAGCGGAGGACCTTGTGAAAGCAGTAGTCATCACCCGACCAGGTGGGCCGGACGTGCTCGCGGTGTCGCAGGCGGCAGCACCGGTGCGGGTGCAGGGGGAGGTGCTGATCGACGTCGTCGCGGCTGGGCTGAACCGTGCCGATGTGCAGCAGCGTGAGGGAAACTACCCTCCGCCGGCGGGTGCCTCCGAGTACCCGGGATTGGAAGTCTCGGGGCGGATAGCCGACCCTGGCGAGTCAGGTCTTGCCGTGGGCGATGAAGTGGTGGCGCTCCTTTCGGGCGGAGGCTATGCGGAACAGGTGGCGGTGCCGGCGGGTCAGGTCCTTCCCGCACCAACGGGAGTTGACCTTGTCACTGCTGCCGCGTTGCCGGAGGTGGCCGCAACCGTTTATTCGAATCTTTTCCTCTCCGCGCGTCTTCAGCCGGGGGAACGGGTGCTCATTCACGGCGGTTCAGGCGGTATTGGCACCATGGCCATCCAGTTGGCCCTGGCACTTGGGGCCGTCCCGATCGTCACTGCAGGTTCCGCGGCGAAGCTTGAGGTTGCCCGGAGCCTCGGCGCCGTCGCATGCATCAATTATCGGGAGCAGGATTTCGTCGCCGAGGTGACCGCCGCGACGTCGGGCATGGGCGTGGACGTGATTCTCGACGTCGTCGGGGCCAAGTACCTGGCGCAGAACGTGGCTGCGCTCGCCGTCGGGGGGCGCCTGGTGGTCATCGGGTTGCAGGGTGGCGCGAAGGCAGAACTGAATCTCGGCGCGCTGATGACCAAACGCGCGTCGGTGGCCGGCACCACGCTGCGCGGCCGCCCGGTGGCTGAGAAGTCCGCCATCATGGCGGCGGTCCGGGACAACGTTTGGCCGCTGGTCGCATCGGGGGCGGTGAAGGCTTTGGTGGACCGGACCTTCCCGCTCGAGGACGCGGCGGCAGCGCACCGCTACTTCGACTCCGGCGAGCACACCGGGAAGATCCTCCTCACGGTCAATCCCTCCCACTGATCGGCGTCCGGCAACAGGATGGTCTAGACAATCCCGTTGACGGTAGCACGGTTGTACGAGCTGGTCGTGCCGTGGCCGCAACTGGGCGCGATCCTGGTTCTGGTTCCGATCCTCGGGACGGTCACGGCGTGGTTGTTTACCAGGGCAAGGCTGCCGATGACGCGAAGGGCACTCATTCAATAACTTCCTCTACCGCCCTCTGCTCCCACTGGCCGGCGTCCGTCAAGGGGATAGTCCGGACAATCCCATTGACGGGGCCGAGTCATGGGGATTCCCGGCGTGCGCACCGCCCTTGGGCGCAAAATAGCACCCGCCTGCCGACTGGTCGGCGTCGTCGGTGGCTACACTATGGCGTAACGGCCATCACATTGCTAACTTCGGCAGGTTCAGACACTCAAATCTAAGGGAGCACCATGAGTGAGCAGCATAATAGTCCCGGACGCGTGGGGCATCACCCGGTCGACGGTGACCACGAGGACGCTGACGTCCTGGTGCAGGATCCTGATCTTCCACCCACGGCCCTCGACCCGGCACTAGCCGAGGCCGAGGACGGCCGTTGGACCCCAGCCAAGATTGCCCTCTGGGTAGGTATCGCCCTCCTCGGCGGGTTCAGCTGGACCATGCTGGCGATAGTGCGGGGCGAAACTGTCAACGCCATCTGGTTTGTCTTCGCCGCAGTATGCACATACTTCATCGCCTACCGGTTCTACTCGAAGTTCATCGAGCGCAACCTCCTCAAGCCCGACGATCGCCGGGCAACCCCTGCCGAGTACAAGGCGGACGGCAAGGACTACGCGGCGACAGACCGCAGGGTGCTCTACGGACACCACTTCGCCGCCATCGCGGGCGCCGGCCCGCTCGTCGGCCCGGTCCTCGCAGCCCAGATGGGCTACCTCCCGGGAACACTGTGGATCATCTTTGGCGTCATCGCCGCCGGCGCCGTCCAGGACTACCTGGTTATGTTTTTCTCGATGCGCCGCGGAGGTCGCTCCCTTGGGCAGATGGCCCGCGAAGAGCTCGGACTGATTGGCGGCACCGCTGCCCTGATCGCGACTCTCGCCATCATGATCATCATTGTCGCCATCCTCGCGCTGGTGGTTGTCAACGCCCTCGGCGAAAGCCCCTGGGGCGTCTTCTCCGTTGCGATGACCATCCCCATTGCGCTCTTCATGGGTGTCTACCTCCGGTTCATCCGCCCGGGCAAGGTCACCGAAGTGTCGGTCATCGGCTTTGTGCTGCTGATGGCTGCAATCATCGCCGGCGGCTGGATCGGCGAAACCGAGTGGGGCGTCGCCATCTTCGGCCTCGACCGCGTGGCCATCGCCTGGGGCATCATCATCTACGGTTTCATCGCCGCTGTGCTCCCGGTCTGGCTCCTGCTCGCACCCCGCGACTACCTCTCAACCTTCATGAAGATCGGCACCATCGTGATGCTGGCGGTCGCCATCATCATCACCCGCCCTGAAATCAGCGTCCCCGCGGTCAGCGAATTCGCCAGCCGCTCCGACGGACCGGTTGTCCCAGGTACGCTCTTCCCCTTCCTGTTTGTCACCATCGCCTGCGGCGCGCTCTCCGGCTTCCACGCGTTGATCGCCTCCGGGACCACCCCGAAAATGATCCAGAAGGAACGCCAGACCCGCTTCATCGGGTACGGCGGCATGCTGATGGAATCCTTCGTCGCGATCATGGCTCTCGTCGCCGCCCTGTCGATCGACCGTGGCATCTACTTTGCGATGAACTCCTCGATGGCTGCCACCGGCGGAACCATCGAGGGTGCCGTCGCCTTCGTCAACGGACTGGGACTGGCAGGGGTAAACCTCACCCCCGAGGTATTGAGTCAGCTGGCCAACAACGTGGGCGAGGAATCCATTGTGTCCCGCACGGGTGGCGCACCGACGCTGGCCGTCGGTATCGCTCAAATTATGCAGTCCTTCATCGGCGGCTCTGGCATGATGGCGTTCTGGTACCACTTCGCCATCATGTTTGAGGCCCTGTTCATCCTCACCGCCGTCGACGCCGGAACCCGGGTTGCCCGGTTCATGCTGCAGGACAGCATTGGTAACTTCATCCCCAAGTTCCGCGACACCTCCTGGCGGACCGGAGCCTGGATTTGCACGGCCATCATGGTGGCCGGCTGGGGGGCGATCCTGATCATGGGGGTCACTGACCCGTTGGGCGGAATCAACACACTGTTCCCGCTCTTCGGTATCGCCAACCAACTGCTGGCGGCGATCGCGCTCGCCGTGTGTATGGCAATCTGCGCCCGGAAGGGAGCTTTCAAGTTCCTCTGGATCCCGGCGCTCCCGTTGGCCTTCGCAGCGGTGGTAACCATCTCGGCGTCGTTCCTGAAGATCTTCTCGCCGGTGCCCTCCGTAGGTTACTGGGCGAACCACTTCGCGTTCCGCAACGCGCTTGCAGCCGGCGAAGAAAGTTTCGGTGCCGCGCAGTCAGTGGCCGCGATGGAAGCTGTAGTCCGCAACACCTTCATCCAGGGCGTGCTGTCGATCGTGTTCGTCACGCTCGCACTGATCGTGATCACGACGGCGATCGTCGCCTCGGTCAAGGCATACCGCAACGGAGGTGGGCCAAACACCGAAGACAAGGCAGTTCCTTCACGGATCTACGCACCGTCCGGGATGCTTGCGACCCCTGCCGAGAAAGACCTGGAGAAGCAGTGGGCAGCACTTCCTGCTGAAAAGTTGCCGGCACGGACCGGTCACTGATGAGTGTTCTGGAGCGGGCCCGGCAGGCCGTGTGGTTGTTCAAGGGAGTGATGGGTGAGAATGCCTACCAGTCCTACCTCGACCACCACGCGGCTACCCACAACGCGGAACCTCCGATGACCGAAAAGGCGTTCTGGCGGGACAAAACCGACCGGCAGGAAGCCAATCCGGAGGGCCGCTGCTGCTAAGCCCGGCCTACCAGACATGAGTGCCCACTACCAGGGGTTGTTCGCTGAGCATCAACGTTTATGCTCAGCGAACAGGACCAGCTAGTGGGCATTTGTGTTTAATGACGGGCTATTTGTCGAAGTGCGTGGTGGTGGGTGCCTGGTTTGCCGAGGCGACCACGGCGCTGGCGACGTCGCGCAGTTTGATGTTGCGGGCACTGGATGCCGCCTTCAAGATCTCCACTGCCTCATCCTGGGAACACCGGTTCTGAGCCATGATGATTCCCGCAGCGAGGTCAATCACGGTGCGGGACTGCATGGCAGCCTCCAGATGCTTGCTGGCGTCGCTGAGCTGGGCCATCCGGACCGCTAACCGCAGCGACTTGGAAGCTTCGAGGGCAAAAGCCTCTGCTGCGGCCACAGCGCCGTCGTCGAACGCGTGGGAAACCGTCGAATAGAAATCGAGCCCGGCTCGCGCTTCGCCGCCCAACGGAACCGGAATTCCGAGCGCTGAGCGGATGCCGTGTTCGGCGACGGCGTCTCGGTACTCGGGAAATCTTGTGTCGGCGGGAATATTCTGCACATGAATCGTGACGTTCTCGCGAGCCGCCCGCAGACACGGACCGTCATCGAAGGCGTACTGGATCTCATCAGTCTTGCGGGCCAGCTCGCTACTGCTGGCGACCGTTCCCATGGTGCGGGGGCGGAGCAGGGTAAGACCACAAAGCACCTCGCCGGCGGCCTGTGAGGTGAGAGTGGTCGCCGCCAGTTGGGTTAGTCCGGTCAGAAACGTGCTCACATCATCGCTGTCCATCACCATGTCCAGCAAAACGTTATGAACATGCGATTCGACCCGCCGGGTTTCTGACATATCATCCTCCGCTTCCGGGCGTCGCTATCGCCCTTGTCCCTGAAGGATTCAACTGTAATCGGTGTGAGCGCCAAATGTGGTTGACCTACCTGATGGGTGGACGGCGCGATAGGGTCCGGATGAGATATAGTCGTAGTCAGGTTGAGCAGACGGCCGCGGGAACTTCTCCTTTAGAGCAGGATTTTGATGGCCCACGCTGCGCGGATTGCCCCTCTGGGCTCCGGCTACAACACCAACACTCGTCCGCACCGCGTTCATTCATCGCGCGCCCCGCGTTTCGGCAACTACGTGCCGGTAGACATGGCCCTGCCCCGGAAAGCTGGTGCCTCGCCTGGCTCCCCTTGTTGTACTCTCAGCATCTCCTCGATCCAAGCCATTCTGGAAGGACCCCATGAGCAACACCACACGGCATTCTCCTGATCAGCCGTTCCCGGAAGACCTGACACAGCTGGAAAGTACTGAGGTTGAACTTCTCAACAGTAGGATCCATCGCGAGCTTGACTTCGAGTATGTGCGGTACGGTATGCCCGATCCGGAAACCGAGGGACGTCTCGAAGAGCTCACCGAAGAACTCGACCGCCGTGAGCAACAGGTGTCCCCGGCGGAGCAGCTGCCCATGGAACGCATCGGCGAGTAGCCGGTGTCGCTGGTAGGCGGCGACCCGGGTGACCCGCTGGGGGACTACCCGGGCCGCCGGACGCGTCTACCGTGAGACGATAATCCCATGAGTGAATATCGGGGTCCTGGTTACCCGGACGCCACTCCCCCTGACCATCCCCCACGGGTTGACGTGCTGGCCGACGTCCCTGGCGTCTAGCCACGATGGGATTTTTCACTGCGGCCCGCCAAGGGCGCAAGGACGACGCGGAGCTGGGCACCGGCGTCTGGCGGCGGGCACACGACCGTTTCCGGCGTGGGCTGGACCGCTATCATCAGATCCTGGAAGGCGTGAGCGACGATGACGTCTACAACCAGCTTGCGGTCCTCGCTAACGAACTGGGGCCGCTGCTGGAGCGCGTTCGCGTGATTTGTGTGGCTGCGCAGGCGTTATCGCCGAGTACGGGGATGGAGATCCCCGGCGCCCTCACCCCAGTGCACCGAGCTCTGTCGAGAGCGGGCAACTCTCTCGCGACGACCGCGGAAGCCGCCGCGATGGCACGGCTCGACGGCGAACGGTGGGGACTGGCGTCCGCCGGCCTGGAAAATGTGCGGCGGCGGGCCGAACTGGTGGAAGAGGATATCGCCGAGGCCGAGCGCCAGTTGGCGTCCACCTAGTCATTTTCGCCGATGAAAAGTGAATCGATGAAATAATTCGGCGTTTGTGGCAGTTCACTTAACGACATCGCATTTAGTGAACACGGCGAAAGGCATTTATGACTACCTCACCGAATCTTACGTTCCATGACGGCGCCACCATTCCCCAGCTGGGCTACGGAGTGTGGCAGGTTGACGACGCGACAGCGGAGGACGTCGTCGGGCGCGCTTTCAAGGCCGGTTACCGCCACATTGACACCGCGGCTGCCTATCAGAATGAAGCGGGTGTAGGCCGCGCCATCGCTGCTTCCGGTCTCGACCGCAGCGAGCTTTTCATCACCACGAAGCTGTGGAACGCCGATCAGGGATACGAAAGTACCCTGAAGGCCTTCGATACCTCGATGGAGAAGCTGGGTCTGGAGAAGCTCGACCTGTACCTGATCCACTGGTTGCAGCCCAAGCAGGGCAAGTATCTTAACACCTGGAAGGCTCTGATCGAGCTGCAGAAGCAGGGTCGGGTGACGTCCATCGGGGTTTCAAACTTCACTGTTGAGGCGCTCCAGGAGGTCATCGACGCCACCGGTGTTGTCCCAGTGATCAACCAGGTGGAGACACACCCGTTCTTCAACCAGGCTGAGCTGAAGGCGTTCCATCAGAAGAAGGGCATTCTGCACGAGTCCTGGTCACCGCTTGGCTCAGGCAAGGGTCTTCTCGAGGATCCAGCCCTCGTGGAGATCGCGTCCAAACACGATGCCACCCCGGCGCAGGTCGTCCTCGCCTGGCACCTCGCCGTCGGCAACGTGGTGATCCCGAAGTCAGTCACTGAGTCTCGGATCGTCGAGAACTGGAACGCCCTCGACGTGACCCTCGACAGCAGTGACGTTGACGCGATCAACGCACTCGATAAGGGTGCCGACGGGCGTATTGGTGCGGATCCGGCGACTGCCGACTTCGCCTAACCGCCAAAAGCGCTAGCCGGGCGCGCCCCGGTGATCAATCTGGACATCGGTGGGGGAAATTTCCCTCACCGATGTCCAGGTTGACGCGGGTCTGTCCGGATTGCTCACCGGGACGGCCCCGGTTTCAGAAGGTGAGGCCGTTGGACCTACTTGGCATGGCGACGCCGGCTTGATGTTGGGCGTAGTCGGCCAGTTCTGCCCGAACGGGCCACTCGCCCCGCTCAAGGATGACCTGAGTGCACCGCCCCGTTGCCGGGTTGACCAGAATCGGTGCCAACAGGTTTACCGTAGTGCCATTTTCGCCCGGGGTTCGCGACCACCAGAAGAGTAAGAGGATCAGTTTCCGGCAGGTCCAGCGCATCAACGTGCGACGACGAGACGGCCGGGTGATAGCTCGGCAGGTACACGGCGGCGTCGAGCACGAACAGCCGCAATGATGCGTTCCCGCTGGCCTGCAGCGCATACAGCCCATCGGCGCCGTCGATCTCATCCAGCGAAAAGTCAACAAGCGGGTCGAGTCCAGGCGGGGGAGTAGTGAATGTCAGTGCCGGGCTCACCGCAGGAAATCCATGAGGGTGGGCTGGAGCACGCGCGCCGTCACCGCGAGCCCCGATTGGTAGGTGACCACCTGCAGCTTCATCTCAAGGATGACCGCCGCCAGGTCGACATCTTCCACTCGGGAACGCTGCGTTTCGAGCGATACTGACTTATCCACGTTGACCTCCTGGGATTGCAGGATCTGGGCGTGACGGGTGCCAGCTTCGGCACGATGTGTGCGGACCGCCGCGAGCGTCGTGTCCAACGCCCCAAGGTTGCGGGTCACCTCCGCGCCCGACCGCAGGTCGGCTTCAATGGTATCAACCAGCTTGAACACGGAGGCGTCCCCGGTGCCGAAGACCGCCGCGCCATCCATGTCCACACGCACCGTCACCCCGGCGTCGATCCGGCGGGACCACCGGGCTGCCACCGGTGTGATCCAGTGCATCGGTGAACGCCACCCTGGCATCCGAGTTGCCCGCGTAAATGGTGCGGCCCTGGTGCTTGGTGTTGGCCTGAGTGAGCAACTGATCCCGCAGCGCTGCTACCTCAATGGCCAGTGCCTTGCGGCCCGATGCCGACAGGGACCCATTGCCGCCCTGCACCGTGAGGTCGCGAACCTTGTCGAGGGTGGCGCTCGCAGCGCTCAGGGAGGCGTCGACGGCCGTCAGCCCCCCGTCGCCGTCGGCAATGTTCCGGCTATACTGGTCGACGGCGCGCAATTCCGCCCGAACACGCAGCGACTCCGCAGCCGCGGCCGGATCGTCCGACGCCCTGGTGAACGCCTTCCGCCCCGAGGCCTGGTCCTGCAGTTCGGCCAGCCGTGCGAGGTTGGTCTGCAGGTTGCGCTGATCGCTCTGCATCATGGTCTGGTTGGTGACACGGGTGATCATTTGGATTACCTTCCCACTACGCCAGTGCGGTTGATCAGGGTGTCGAGCATCTCGTCGATCGCGGCGATAACCCGTGCCGCCCCCTGGTAAGCGTGTTGGTAGGCGAGGAGATTGAGGTTCTCCTCGTCCATGTCCACGGACGCGTTGGACAGTTGGCGACCAGTGGACGCCGACGCCGCCAGGTCGGCGAGGACAGCCGTTTGCAGCGCGGCCTTCGTTTCGAGACCGAGTTGAGTCACAAATCCCGCCCAGCTGACATCGGGGGAATCCGCTGCCGCGCCGAGCTGGGAGATGGCGTCGGCGTTGGCGCCATTGAGCCCCCCGCCGCCGGGAGTGCCAGCGGCAATCCCCGACTCGTCGACCGGGACCACAGTCAGGTTGCGCGCGGCTGGGTCGCCGCCGATGGCGAAGAAGTCGAGTCCGGTGGTGCCGCCGGTGGTGGCACCCTGCGAGTGAATCGCGTTCACTCTCGCCGCCAGGGACGTGGCGAAGTCGTCGTAGAACGTGGCCGCCTCCGCGAGGGCACCGCGGGTGGCGGCAGCGGCGTTGCGGGCCGGAGGAGTTGAGGGCGGCTTCCCGGTGTTCGCGGCCGTCGGGCTGGATGGTGCACGCCCGGGCGCTGACTGGGCCGGAAGCGTTGCGACGATTGCCGGGCTCGGCGCCGATCAGATCTGGATTGTGGTCGACGTGGGACGCAAGCCGATGGACACGGCCGTGTGGGTGGCCGAGATGACGCGGGAGTTGCCCGTCACCGCAGTGGCGGTGGTCGGGGCGGCAGCGACGTCGTCGCCGGAGAGCGTGAACCTGCTGGGCATCCCGGTGGGCTGGGTGGACGGGCGGCGGGCCACCTCGCCGGTGCTGTGAAGACTGTGGCTGCGAGCGCCGGACCGGGGCCCGGTCCCGAAGGACACCCGATGGCTGGGATAGAGTAAGCGGGTGCTGGTGCTTACACGCAAAATTGGGGAACAGATCCTGATCGGGGACGACATTGTTGTCACCGTGCTCGATTCCCGCGGCGAAGGCATCAGGATCGGCATTGACGCACCGCGCGGCGTGAAGATCCAACGGGAAGAAGTGCTGCGCGCCGTCGTAGAGGCCAACCTCGCTGCCGTCCAACCCGATCCCGAGGCCGAGGCGCGGATCAAAGCCTTATTGGGGATCCCTGCGCCGCCTGCGACGCCCGAACTTACCTAGCGCTCCAAGACCTCCCAGGTTGTTGCTGCTGCGTGTAGTCCCATGAACTACACGCAACAGCAACAACCACCCGGATTCTGCTCCGGGTTAGGGAATGTCTGCCTTGGCGGCGTCCTTGCGGAGTGACCGGGCGTCCTCGTCAGTCAGGAAGCGCTGATCCGCCAATCCCCTGACATTCTCCTTGACCGCTTTCACATAGGACCCATGATTTGGGTACAGATTGTCAATGGTTGCTTGGTTGAACGGGCGTTCGTATCCTGCAATGAAGCAGAAGGAAGCTCCCGTCGCGGTGCCGAACCACGTGCTCGTCGGCACATCAAGGAAGGGGGAGCGCAACCCACCTTGCACGTTGCCAAATTCATCAAGGACAGGTGCGCCGTCCTTTACCAGGATCGGTGCTGCCCGCGGCGGAGCAATGTCCTCCCGCACCCATAAATCAAGGTTCTGTAAGGCCGCGTTGAAGAAAATGGAACTCGGGAAGCGGCTGCGCGGTCCCTCGTTGCAATTCATCGGGGGGACTGTTCGCCCTGCGGCCACGATGTCCTCGGAAGATGCAGAGAAAAACAGTTCATCCGGTGTGGCGTGCCCGGCCCCCGCCATCTCGTAGTGCCTGTAGCGGTCGCCCGGCGCGTCGCTGTCTGGCCGACGTGAGCCGATGCCCCGAAGGTAGTCGGACTGGGACATCATCCGGATGATTGGAACGCGGACGTTTTGAAACTGACGGCGCGGGTCATTCGCCCCGGGCGCGCTTTCGCACTGGTTCATGGGGTAGGCGCCGGCGAAGGCGCCACCGGCCACGCCAACAATGTATCCGTCATAGATCGGGGCCCCGTCCGTCTCAATGACGTGGGGCTGCACCCCATTAATGTAGTTCGCCAGATAGCCGCCGGTCTGCGAGTAGCCAAGTCCGTAGGCTTTTTCGACGAGACCATATTCGTTCCCGTAGGTCAAGGGGTTCGAGGAGGCATCACTTTTCAACCATGCGCCCACCTGGCTGTAAATGTCCCAGATCAAGCCGTTTTCGGTTGTTCTTGAACTATCCGCAGCTACCGTGGTGCAGTTTCGAGGGTCATCCAGTGGAAGAGGATTTGCGAAGGACAAGGAACTGTAGCGTCCGGCATCGAAATTCTTGAGAGCGTCAACGGAGATCGGTTTGGCAGTGATTCCCACCCAGGCATCCCCGTTGTTCACGATTTGCTCGTGGGCTACCGCCCACCCGATGTTCAGATCGAACAGATTTGACGGGTTGAGCATCTCAACGACGACGTTGCCGCTGAAATGTTTGCCTTCAGCGGGTTTCCGGACGAGAACCCGGGTTGCGTACGGGGCGTCCTCGGTGCGGACGATGGCAGGTCCCGGAGCCGGCCAGGAATAGACGTTGGCGTTGCCGCTCGCGAGATACTCTTCTTCCACATAGCCTTGCTTCGACAAGTCTTCCGGGACGAGTTGGTGATCCGCTGCCCCAAAGGGATACGACTCCTCGGTTGTGGACAGCTGCGTTACGTCCGGTATCGGTGTGACTCGCTCGCCAACGGGTAAGGGCGCAGCATGATTCCCTTTGCCTGAGCCATCGCCGTCCTTGGCTTGAGCCGGCATCGTTCCCGCCCCCACCACTCCAATGGTCAGCGACAGGGAAAGCGCCACTGAAACGCTCGTAAATTTCTTCACGAAGACTCCTTTGTGTTCGTTCAGGTTCTGATGGATGTCAGGGCTGATTGCACGCTGATCCCCTAAGGGTAGGAAACCTGCTTGCTTCGAGCAAGCATCCTGAACATGTGTGCACCATGATCGGGAAATCCCCAGACTGGAGTTCCGGCGATAATCGCGGTCAGTGGGGTATGGGTCCAGACTCTTCCCGATATGACGGTCACCGCAAGCTCTCAGCTCGTCCTGGTAGCGGCCTTCAAAGTGGAGCCTCCTGCCAGAGTCGAACTGGCGACCTTCTCATTACGAGTGAGACGCTCTACCGACTGAGCTAAGGAGGCTGAAGCTTCACGGGACACGCGTCAGCGCGGCCCAATCCACAAGCGTCAACTCTATAAGAGCTGCCGTGTGCAGGTCAAAAGCGCCCCACGCGACGGCACTAGTCGCAGCTGACGCCGTCTTCGGGGACGGTGCCGTCGACGAAGTACGCATCCACGAGGTCCCCGATGCAGGACCCGGCCCGCCCGTAGGCGGTATGCCCCTCGCCGTCCCAGGTGACGTGGACAGCAATCTCCAGCTGGTCAGCCAGGGCCAAGGACCAGTCGTAGGGGGTCGCGGGGTCCCCGGTGGTGCCGATCACCAGCATCGGCGCAGCATTGGGGGCCGACGCCGGGGCGGGCTCCAGCACCGGTTCGAACTCCCACGCGTCGCAGGTCACTCCGCCGTAGGCGAGGTAGGGTCCGAAAGTGGGCGACGCTTCGGCGAGGTCGGCGGCGTCGGCCTCCAGTTGCGCGGGGTCGCCGGTCATCGGGTAGTCGAGGCAGTTGATTGCTGTGAACGCCTCGGCGCTGTTGGTGGCGTAGCTGCCGTCGGGCTCGCGCTCAGCGGCCAGGTCCGCCAACTGCAGCATCGCCGATGGGTCCCCCTGTAATGCCTCATCGATAGCTCCGGTCAACAGGGTCCAGTTGTCGTTGTCGTAGAGCGGCAGGATGAACCCGGTGAAGAAGGTGCTGATGGTGACCAGCCTGCCATCGGAGGCGGTCATCGGGCTTTCCTCGACCGAGAGGAACAGATCCTGGATCGCTGCCACCCCTTCCTCAACTCCGGCGGGAAGCGGGCAGTCGGCGGCCAGCTGGCAGTCAGCCACATAGGTGCGCAGCGCCGCCTCAAAGCCGCGGGCCTGACCCAGCGTGATCTCCTCACTGCTCAACGACGGATCCACCGCGCCATCGAGGACCAGTCGGCCAGTGTTGGCGGGGAAGAGCCCGGCGTAGGCCGCACCCAGGGCCGTGCCGTAGGAGAAGCCGAGATAGTTCAGCTGCTGATCCCCGACGGCCGCCCGCAGGATGTCCAGGTCCCGGGCCGCGCTGTCCGTGTCCACAAAACCCAGCAATTCACCGGTGCGCTCGGCGCACTGGGCGGCGAACTCCTCGCCCTCACGGGTGAGCGTCTCGAGCGCTTCGGCGTCGGAAATCCCAGGCTCCAGATACTCCAGCCGGTCCGCTTCGCGCTCCTCGTCGGTCTGGCAGTCCACCGCCGAGGACCTTCCTACCCCGCGGGGGTCGAAGCCGACGACGTCGTACGCCTCGCGCAGCCGGTCGCTGGTCACAAAGGTGAGCGCATCCCGGACGATGTTGACTCCCGAGCCGCCCGGCCCGCCCGGATTGACCAGCACCGAGCCCTGGGATTCGCCGGTCGCATCGCTGCGGATGAGCGCAATGTCGATTGATTCGCGCGAGGGGTCGGCGTAATCCAGCGGAACCTCCACGGTGGCGCACGCGAAGGTCTCCTCGCACAGTTCCCAGGCCACGTCCTGCGTGTAGAAGTCTTCAAGGTCGGCGGGAACCTCGCCGACCACGTCGGGGGCCGCGGATTCCACACCCGTGTCCGGGCCGTCCCCGGACCCGGGGGAGAGCAGCTGGCACCCGGACAGCACCAGTGCGCCGGAGAGGACGACGGCGGCCGAGGCCAGCCGGCTGGGGAGGATACGTCTCACGTGGTGTAGTCCTTTTCGGGGAGGAGGCTGACGGCCATCGCCTCGATGGCGAGCAACGGGGCAACGTTGGTGTTAACGATCCGGTCCCGCACTTTGTTGATGGCCTCGATCCGCACCAGTGTCCCCTCGGGGGTCCCCCGCCGGGCGAACGCCTCCAGCTCGGGCCGCAGGGGCTCGTTCACCAGGTCCCGACCGCTGGAAACCTGCAGCATCAGCACGTCCCGGTAAAATGAGGTGAGGTCTGTCAAGGCACGGTCAAAGTAGTCGTTCTTCGACCGTTTGGCGCGGCGGGTCTGGTCGTCTTCCAGCCGTTTGACCTGTCCCCGGATGGCTGGCGGTAGGGTGCCACTTTCCGGGGCGCCGAGTGTTGCCAGCAGGGCTGACTTTTCCTGGGCATCACGCTGCTCGAATGAACTCTGGGCCTCGGCTTCAGCAAGCTTGACCAAATCCGCGGCTGCTTTCATGGCGCCGGAGACGGTCTTCAGATCCAGCGGCAGCCTGACGATCTGGTTCCTGCGGTCGCGGGCGCCGTCGTCGGTGGCCAACCGTTTGGCAACCCCAATGTGGCTTTGCGCCGCCCGTGCGGCGGCCTCGGCTGTTGCCGGGTCGATGCCGTCGCGGCGGACCAGCAGGTCAGCGACATCCTTCACCGGCGGCAAACGCAGGTTGACGGACCGGCACCGGGATCTGATCGTCACCAGGACGTCGCCGGGGCTAGGTGCGCACAGCAACCAGATGGTCCGGGGCGGCGGCTCCTCGATGGCCTTGAGCAGCACATTGGTGCTGCGCTCCTGCATCCGGTCAGCGTCTTCGACGATGATGACCCGCCAGCGGCCGGTCGACGGCTTGTCCTGAGCTTTGCGGACGAGTTCACGCGCCTCGTCGATGCTGATGGTCACCTTTTCGGTGGTGACGTTGGTGATGTCCGCGTGAGAGCCGGCCAGCGCCGTCCGGCAGGCTCGGCACTCCCCGCAGCCACGCTCAGCCAACTGCTCCCTGTCGCACACGAGTGCCGCCGCGAACGCCCGCGCCGCATTGGACCGCCCTGAGCCCGGCGGTCCGGTGAACAGCCACGCATGGTTCGGCTGGTCCGCCGACGCGGCGCGTCGCAACTGCTCGACCACCTGCTCCTGGCCCATCAGGAAGGTCCAGACGCTCACGCCAGGTGCCCCTCGACTGCTGCGAGGATGGCGTCGGCCAGCTCGTCGACTGGTGTCCGTGCCGGCAGCACCAGGTACTGCGCCGGGTCCGTCGCCGCCCGGTCGAGGAACGCGCCGCGGATCAGCGAATGAAAGGTATCCGGTTCCGATTCCAGCCGGTCTTCGGCGCCGTTCCGGATGCGCCGCCCGCGCCCCTCAAGCGGCTCGACGTCGAGCAGCACCGTCAGATCGGGGCGCAGCCCCTCGACCGCCCACAGGTTAACCTCCAGGACGCTGTCGGTTCCCAGCCCGCGACCGGCACCCTGGTAGGCCACCGAGGAGTCGATATACCTGTCGCAGACGACGACGACGCCACGCTGAAGGGCGGGCAGGATCGCCTGATGGACGTGGGCCGCCCGAGACGCGGCAAAAATGAGGGCCTCGGTCCGGGGGTCGATGGCGCCCTGGCCGTGGTCGAGTACCAGCGAGCGCAGCTTCTCCCCGATGACTGTGCCGCCGGGTTCACGGGTCCGCAGCACCTCGCGGCCGCGGTCCTGCAGCGCGGTAGTGAGCAGACCCGCCTGGGTCGACTTGCCGGCGCCGTCGCCGCCCTCGAAGGCAATGAACAGCCCGGACGTCCGGCGCGGGGATGGTGTACTCACGTGCCCAGCCTATCGAGGATCACCGACACAACGATCCCGGGTGAGTCCCACCCCGATCACAGATACGCTGAATCCATGACCCACCACGCCGACGACCACGCCCACCAGCTCGCCCCGGACACGATCGTGGTTGCCGCGGGCCGCCCCCCGCGGGAACACGACGCGCCAGTGAATCCGCCGATCGTGTTGTCGTCGACGTTCTACGAGGCGGTAGATCCGGTCGCGGGGGACCGGATCTACGGGCGCATGTCCAACCCCACCTGGGACCCGTTCGAGGAGGCGCTCGGGAAGCTGGAGGGCGCGGCGCTCCCGGCCTTGGTGTTCAGCTCCGGGCTCGGCGCTGCTGCGGCTGCACTGTCGCTGGTGCCGGCCGGAGGCGTCGTCGTGATGCCCCGCCATGCCTACGCGGGTTCGCTGAGCCTCGCCGCCGACGAGGCCTCTCGCGGCAGATTCACGTTACAGACCGTCGATGTCGCCGACACCGACCAGGTCCTCGGCCACCTGTCGGGTGCCGACCTGCTGTGGCTGGAAAGCCCCACCAACCCGATGCTTGAGGTAGCCGATCTGCGAGCGATCATCGGCGCCGCGAAGGCCGCCGGGGTGACGGTCGTCGTCGACAACACCTTCAACACGCCGCTGGTGTGCCGGCCCCTGGAATTCGGCGCCGATGTGGTGCTCCACTCAGTGACCAAATATCTTGCAGGGCATTCCGACGTCGTGCTCGGCGCGCTGGTCACTTCCGATGCCGAGCTCAACGCGAACCTCCACAGACACCGCACCCTGCATGGTGCCATCGCCGGACCGTTCGAGGTGTGGCTGGCGCTCAGGGGCCTGCGCACCCTCGCCCTGCGGGTGGAACGGTCGCAGGCAACAGCGAGCTACCTGGCCCACAGACTCCAGTCCCACCCGGCACTGACCCGGGTCCGGTTCCCAGGCCTCCCCGACGACCCCGGCCACCAGCGCGCTGCCGACCAGCTCAACGGCTTCGGCTCCATCATCAGCATCGAGCTGGCGGACGTGGCGGCAGCCGAAGCGCTCGTCGCGGCCGTGCGGCTCTGGTTGCCGGCCACCTCGCTGGGCGGCGTCGAATCTCTGATTGAACGACGACGGCGTCAGTCGGGCGAGCCGGTCACGGTCCCGGAGGCGCTGGTGCGGCTTTCGGTGGGGATCGAGAATCCCGAGGACCTCTGGGCCGACCTGGACCAAGCACTGGCGCCGCTGCGACAGTACGGCGACTCCACCCGATAGGCTTGACCCGTGGACATCGCTTATGAGATCAGATACTTCCTGTACTTGGCGCTCGGGTTGGTGGCGCTCGGCATTGAGGTCTGGGCGCTCGCTGACTGTGTGAGGCGGCCCGCCGCGAACTTCGAGGCGACAATGAAACGGACCAAGGGCTTCTGGACCGCGATGACCGGTGGCGCTGCCGCCGTCGGAGCGCTGACAGCGCTCGTTACTTCCACCGGCCTCTTCGGGCTGTTGCAGATCGCCGCCGTCGTCGCCGCCTGCGTGTACCTGGCCGATGTGAAACCTGCCGTCTCGGAAGTTCGCGGCGGCAGCGGTCCCTACGGCCCCTGGTAACCGACCACCGGTAACAGAGGTGCACAGCAGATGAGCTAAGTAGCTCCGATGCGGCAGACTAATCTTATGACCTCCTACAAAGTGATCCTGCTCCGCCACGGCCAGAGTGAGTGGAATGAGAAGAACCTGTTCACCGGTTGGGTTGATGTGCCGCTCACCGAGCAGGGCCGTGCCGAAGCGATCCGCGGCGGCGAACTGCTGGTCGAGGCCGGGCTGCTCCCCGACATTGTGTACACCTCGCGGCAGAAGCGTGCCATTATCACCGCCAACCTCGCACTCGAGGCGGCTGACCGCAGCTGGATCGACGTCAAACGCCACTGGCGCCTCAACGAGCGTCATTATGGCGCGCTGCAGGGCAAGGACAAGGCGCAAACCCTCGCGGAGTTCGGTGAGGCCCAGTTCATGGAGTGGCGCCGCTCGTACGACACCCCGCCGCCGCCCCTCGAGGATTCCAGTGAGTTCTCCCAGGCGAACGATCCCCGGTACGCGGATCTCGGCGACTCAGTGCCCCGCACCGAGTGCCTCAAGGACGTGCTGGACCGGTTCCTGCCGTATTGGGAATCCGACATCGCCCCGGATATCCGGGCGGGCAAAACGGTGCTCATCGCCGCTCACGGCAACTCGCTGCGGGCACTGGTGAAGTATCTGGACGGGATCAGCGACGCCGACATCGCGTCACTGAACATTCCCACCGGCATCCCACTGATCTACGAACTCGACGAAAACCTGCACCCCGTGAAGGCCGGCGGCACCTACCTCGACGCCGACGCAGCCACGGCGGCCATCGAGGCGGTCGCCAACCAGGGTAAGCACTAGCCCGACCGGGTTACACCACGACGACGGCCGGCCCCGCGGGGACCGGCCGTCGTCGTCGTTGGTGGTCTAGTTCAGCGGTGCGCTGGGCTGCCATTCGCCGGTCACCAGGTAGGTGACCTTGCGGGCAACCGAGACGCCGTGGTCGGCGAAGCGTTCAAAGTAGCGGCTGGCCAGCGTCACATCGACAGTGATGGGCGCTGAAACATCCCACTCGGGGGCAGCGATTGCCTTGAACACGCCAGCGTGAAGTTCGTTGATCCGCGCGTTGTGAGCGTAGATATCGTTGCTCAGTTGGAGGTTGCGGGTCTCGAGGAGCTCCTTCACCTTCGCGGCGATCAGCTTGTCCAACTCAGCCATCTCAACGAACGTGGAGCGGATCGCCGCGGGAATCACATGTTCCGGGTACCGCAGTCGGGCGAGCTGGGCTACGTGGCGCGCGAGGTCACCCATCCGTTCCAGCGAGGCACTCATCCGCAGTGCTCCAACAATCATCCGCAGATCGCTGGCGACGGGACCCTGGAGGGCGAGAATGTCGATGGCACGCTCGTCGAGATCGTTCTGGAGGAAGTCGATGCGTGCGTCGGCCGCAATCACGTCCTGGGCAAGTTCGGTGTCAGCCGACTCGAACGCGGTGGTGGCTTTGTCCAACGCCTCCGAAACCAGCTGTGCAATTTCAATGAGCTGTTCACCGATCTGGTGAAGCTCCGCCTGAAAAACCTTCCGCACGGGAGGCATCCTTTCGATAGAGATGACTGCGTACGTCTATGCACAGTCCCACACAGCACAGTCTCAGCCGGTGATGAACTGTTGTGCGCCTTTGGGTGAACGTTAGTTGAACCACATCCCTAATGCCACCGGAACACCCGCCCCCAGTCCAGCTGTACGCATAAGCTAGGCATGTGGATCCCGTTCTTCTCATTCTGATCGCCGGACTGGTGGGTGTCGCTTTGGGCACCTTCGGCATGGCTGCCTTCCGGCTGAGCGAAATCCAGCGGCGCTCCCTCCTGTTCGTTGAGGAGCCAACCCTGCCCGAGGGTGCGGCCGAGGTGTTGTCAATCATCGGCCGTGCCTATGTGGTGGTGGACGCCATCGACGGGGTGGTGCGGGCCAGTCCGGCCGCGTACGCCTTCGGGCTGGTGCGCGGACACACCGTGGTGCACGCGGAACTGCTGGAGCTGACGGCCAGGGTGCGCCGGGATGGTGTGATCGAGCAGAAGCAGTTGGAGCTCCCGCGCGGCCCGCTGGGTCAGGGAACGATCATCGTGCTGGCCCGGGTTGCTTCGCTGGGGGAAGAGTATGTCCTGATCCTCGCCGATGACCGCACGGAGATCACCCGCACCGAGGAAATCCGCAATGACTTTGTGGCGAATGTGTCACATGAGCTCAAGACCCCGGTCGGCGCAATTTCACTTCTCGCCGAAGCGCTCGACGACGCCGCTGCGGATGAGGAAGCCGTCCGTCGGTTCGCCCGCCGTATGCATAAGGAGTCTGCCCGACTGTCGGCACTGGTGCAGGACATCATCGAACTCTCCAGACTGCAGGGTGCTGACGTGGTGCGGCGTGGCCGGCCGGTCGACATTAACACGGTGATCGCCGAGGCGGTCGACCGGAACCGGTTGCCAGCCGAAAGCAAGCAAATCGACATTGTGGTGGGCGGGCGCATCGACGAACCTGTCTACGGGGATCCGGACCTGCTGATGACGGCCTTCCGCAACCTGATTGACAACGCCATCCGGTATTCGCCCGAGGGCACCCGGGTGGGAGTGGGCCTGCGGTCCCGTGAGGGCCTCGCCCAGATTTCGGTCACCGACCAGGGGATCGGGATCACCCCCGAAGAGCAGGAGCGCGTGTTTGAGCGGTTCTACCGCATAGACGCCGCCCGGTCGCGCCAGACTGGAGGCACCGGCCTGGGCCTGAGCATCGTCAAGCACGTGGTCTCCAATCACGGTGGCGAGGTGACCGTCTGGTCCCAGCATGGTCAGGGCAGCACCTTCACTGTCCGATTGCCGGAGATGGAAGCCGACGCGGAGCCCTCGGAGACGCGGGCAGTCACCGGTGACAAGCGAGGCGACCGACGCGGTGAAAAGTCAGCCGGTCATGCCGGCGAGAAGCAGGGTGGATCTTCCGCCCGCGAACAAGGAGTAAGCGCTTGACCCGCATTCTGATCGTCGAGGACGAAGAGTCCTTCAGTGACCCGTTGTCCTATCTGCTGGGCAGGGAGGGTTTCGAGGTTGCGGTGGTCGACGATGGAATTGCGGCCATCGTGGAATTCGACCGGGCCGGCGCCGACCTGGTGCTGCTTGACCTGCAGCTCCCCGGTCAGTCCGGGACCGAAGTGTGTCGACAGTTGCGGCAGCGCTCAAGCGTCCCAGTCATTATGCTGACGGCAAAGGACTCGGAGATCGACAAGGTGGTTGGCCTGGAGCTTGGCGCCGACGACTACGTCACCAAACCCTATTCGTCACGGGAGCTGGTGGCACGGATCCGCGCGGTCCTGCGACGCCAGACCGAACCTGATGAGCTGATCTCGAGCACTGTCCAGTCCGGTCCGGTCCGGATGGACATTGAACGGCATACGGTCAGCGTGAACGGGGACCCCGTCGCCATGCCGCTGAAGGAGTTCGAACTGCTGGAGATGCTCCTGCGCAACGCCGGCCGGGTGCTGACTCGGGGGCAGCTGATCGACCGGGTGTGGGGGTCGGACTACGTGGGGGACACCAAAACCCTCGACGTACACGTCAAGCGTCTCCGCGGAAAAATCGAATCCGACCCCTCCAACCCGAGCCACCTGGTTACCGTTCGTGGCCTGGGCTACAAGTACGAGTCCTGAGATTCACTCTTCCTCTTCGCCGGTTTCTTCGGGCGTCGGCGTGGGGTCAGGGGTGTACCCGCCCGGCACGTACTCCCGGTACTCCTCGAGCGTGCCGTCCAGTACAGGAACCCGCAGCTCGGCCGTCTCCGAATTCACCACGAAGGTCAGGTCAACGAGGGCTCCGGGGATTTCGCTGATGCCGTCGAGGACGCCGTCGTCGGTCGTCTCATCTTCGAAGACCCATTTTCCTTCGGCGGGAACGGTGATGTCGACCGTCTCGTTGTCGCCCTCGATGGTCAACTGAACCGCAGAGTCGGTTGGGTTGAACACTGTTCCCAGGATGGTTCCGGGCTCGCCCTCATCCGACGTGATGATCATGATGTTGCGCAGTTCGAGGGGCCCCACCCCGTCGACGATGCCGTCGGACGCCGCGTACTGGATGGTGGTGGCCTGTTCGCTCGTCACGCTGCAACCGGTGGCACCAAGAACGGCAGCCAGTGCCGCACCAGCAGCCAGGCTCCGCTTGGCCCGGGGGTGCTGTAGGGGATTGATTCGGTCACTCTTCACAGCGCAAACTCCTACGGTGGTTGATCAGCTGGGGGAACTGCTGGTTGAACTTTGGCTACAGCCTATCGGGAAAAGTCACCCGACGATGGAGCGCCGGAGCCCCTACAGAACACTTCTGGAGCGACGTGGATCACTTAAACACGGATCCGTCAAGGGGCGAATCATAGTCACCGACATCCGTAAGTCCCGGCTGACCTGCGAAAACACGCCGTCGGCGTGTCGAATTCGTGATAAACTGATCTGCGGGAAAGGGGAAAGTCCACATGGTTTTTGAGGTCGGCGAAACAGTAGTTTATCCTCACCACGGCGCAGCAAAGATTGAAGAGATCAAGATGCGCGTCGTCAAGGGCGAAGAGAAGATGTATCTCAAGCTCAAGGTGGCTCAGGGTGATCTAACCATTGAAGTTCCAGCAGAAAACGTTGACCTCGTTGGGGTGCGCGATGTAGTGGGCAAGGAAGGTCTCCAGCATGTCTTCGATGTGTTGCGGGCCGAGTTCACTGAAGAGCCCACCAACTGGTCGCGCCGCTACAAGGCGAACCTTGAAAAGCTTGCCTCGGGTGACGTGATCAAGGTTGCGGAGGTCGTCCGCGACCTATGGCGCCGTGATCATGACCGTGGGTTGTCCGCAGGGGAGAAGAGAATGCTCGCCAAGGCGCGGCAGATTCTGATCTCCGAGTTGGCGCTTGCAGAGAAGACTGACGAAGAGAAGGCAGCAACCGTTCTCGACGAAGTACTGGCTTCCTAGAGTGAGTGAGGGGCCGCCCGGGTGGGCGGTCCCTTTTTCTTGTCCTGACTGTCGAGCCCTGGCATAAGGTGATCACGTGTCAAAAACGAGTCCCCGCCCAGAGCCCAGCGCAGCGCAGGTCGGAGTCATCATTGTGGCAGGCGGAGCCGGTCAGCGACTCGGCCGCGGCATTCCCAAGGCCCAGGTGCAGATCGCTGGCCGCAGCATCCTCCACCACTGCCTGCAGGGTGTCCTCGACGCCGGTGTTGCCACTGAGATCTGCGTGGTCGTCCCGGCAGGAGACACCGTTCTTCGACGGGCCATCGGTGCCGTGGCCACCGACGCGAAAATCCGGCTGGTCGACGGCGGAGCGACCCGCCCCGATTCGGTGGCAGCCGGCCTCACCGCTCTCTCACCCACGATCGCCCTGGTTCTCGTGCACGACGCCGCCCGCGCCCTCACCCCACCGGAGGTCTTCCGCCGGGTCGTCGCCGCGCTGCACTTCGGCGCCGACGCGGTGGTCCCCGCGATCCCCGTCGTCGACACCATCAAAACGGTGAAAGACTCCGTGGTGACCGGCACCCCACCCCGGGACATGCTGCGTGCCATCCAGACCCCCCAAGGCTTTAGCGTGAAAGCCCTCCGCCGCGCCCACCAGGACCCTGGGGCCGCGGTCACCGACGACGCCATGCTGATGGAGCGCCTCGGCATTCCGGTGCAGGTGGTCGCTGGGGCCGACGCGGCCTTCAAGATCACCACCGCCCAGGACCTGCAGCTCGCTGAAATCCTCACCCGCACCTCGACAGAAACGACACAGCCATGAAGCTGCCGCGCACCGGCATCGGGGTCGATGTTCATGCGTTCGCCCCCGCCGACGCACCCCGGCCGCTGTGGCTCGCCGGTCTGCTGTGGGACGGGGAAATCGGCCTGAGCGGCCACTCCGACGGCGACGTCGTGGCTCACGCGGCCGCCGATGCACTCTTCTCCGCGGCGGGGGTCGGCGACCTCGGCACCCACTTCGGGACCGACCGCCCCGAATTCGCCGGTGCTTCCGGGGTGAGCCTGCTGACCGAAGCGGCCCGGATTGTGCGCGATGCGGGGTTCGAGATTGGCAACGTGGCGGTGCAGCTGATCGGCAATCGGCCCAAGTTCGCCCCCCGCCGCGCGGAAGCCGAAACCGTGCTGAGCGCCGCAGCCGGCGCGCCGGTCAGCGTGTCGGCGACCACGACCGACGGACTCGGCTTCACTGGGAGGGGCAAGGGCGTCGCGGCGGTGGCAACCGCCGTCGTCGTGCAGGTTAGCGAGGGGACCGAAACCACTGCCGGATGAAGCCGGCCACCGCGACCAGCTAGCCTTATGCGGTGAGCCTGAGATTCTATGACACAGCAACAGCGCAGACCCGCGACTTCGTCCCGCTCCAATCGGGGGAGGTGGGGCTGTACTACTGCGGTGCCACCGTGCAGGGCATGCCGCATGTGGGCCACATCCGCTCAGCGATCGCGTTCGACCAGCTGACCCGCTGGCTGAGTGCCAGCGGCTACCGGGTCACCACAGTCCGCAACGTCACCGATATTGATGACAAAATTTTGGTACGCGCCAAGGAATCCGAGTACGACGACGATCTGCCGCCCCACCTGCGCAACGAGCAGTGGTGGGCGTTGGCCTACCGCTACGAACTCGAATTCCAGCGTGCCTACGACACGCTCGGGGTCCGCCGCCCGACCTACGAGCCGCGCGCCACCGGCCACATCCCGGAAATGCACGCGCTGATCCAGCTCCTGATCGACCGGGGCCACGCCTACCCGGCGAATGACGAGTCGGGTGACGTCTATTTCGACGTCCGCTCCTGGCAGGGCTACGGCTCGTTGACCCGCCAGAACATTGACGACATGCAGAACGCGGCCGACGTCGAACCCCAGTTCAGCACCCGGAAACGGGATCCACGCGATTTTGCGCTGTGGAAAGGGTGGAAAGTGGGTGAGCCGGAGACCGCCTCGTGGCCCAGCCCGTGGGGGCCGGGCCGGCCTGGCTGGCACCTTGAATGCTCGGCGATGGTCACCAAATACCTCGGCGCCGAATTCGACATCCACGGCGGTGGACTGGACCTGCGGTTCCCGCATCACGAGAACGAAATGGCCCAATCCCAGGCCGCCGGACACCCGTTTGCCCGGTATTGGATGCACAACGGCATGGTGACCTTCGAGGGCGAGAAGATGTCCAAGTCGATCGGGAACACGGTGAGCCCCGCCGACATGCTCGAACTCGCCAGCCCCCGCGTGGTGCGCTACTACCTCGGACAGGCACACTACCGGTCGGTGCTCGACTACCGGCCCACCTCCCTGCAGGAGGCAGCCGCCGCCGTCGAACGCATCGACGGGTTTCTGGCGAAGGCCGCCGCCCGGGAATTCCCGAACGGGTTCGGGCCTGGCTCTCGGGATTTTCCTGAACCCTTCAGGGATGCCATGAACGACGACCTCAACGTGCCGCAGGCCCTGGCTGTCCTGCATGACACGGTCCGGGCCGGCAACACCGCGCTGGCCGCGGCCGACAGCGGTACCACCCAGAGAGCATTCACCGACGTCATGACAATGACCGGGGTGCTGGGTCTCGACGATGTGCAGGATCCCGGCAGGGGTGCCCGGAGCTCGGAGCACGCTGCGCTCGACGCCCTCATCACCTCCCAGTTACGGCAACGCACGATCGCCCGGGACATCAGGGACTGGGCGCGGGCCGACGCCATCCGGGACGCCCTCAGCAGCGCCGGAATCGTCATTGAAGACACCACGGACGGCGCCTCCTGGAGCCTGAAAAACTAACCTTCCACGGAGCGGGTAGGGCGCCGGTGCAGTCGTCCGCGTTCCCCGCGTAAACTGGGGTGACCAATCTTCTACCCAAAGGTGTTTTCCCCATGGCCACTCACGGACGTCCCGGCGCTGTGCGCAAGAGCAAAAAGGGCCCCTCGGGCGGAACCGGCGGCCTTGGACGCAGGGCACTGGAGGGCAAGGGACCCACCCCGAAGGCCGAGGATCGCCCGTACCACAAGGCGCACAAGAGCAAGCAGCTCGCCGAACGCTCGGCGGCCAAGCACGCGGGCACCCGCAACCCCGGTTCCTCCCGCAACGCCCGCGGCAAGGGCGCCGAAGAGATGGTCACCGGACGCAACGCTGTGGTTGAGGCGCTGCGCGCTGGCATCCCCGCCAAGGCACTGCACGTGGCGATCCGGATCGAGATGGACGAGCGTATCCGGGAGTCCCTGAAACTGGCCACCGAACGCGGCATCCCGCTGATGGAAACCGGTAAGACCGAGCTGGATCGGATGGCCGACGGCTCGGTACACCAGGGCATCATGCTGCAGATCCCTCCGTACGAGTACGCCGACGCCGTGGACCTCGCCACCGACACCATCCAGAAATGGAAGAAGGGTCACATCAACAACGCCCCGCTGTTCGTGGCCCTGGACGGCATCACCGACCCACGTAACCTTGGCGCCATCATCAGGTCACTCTCGGCCTTCAGCGGCCACGGCGTGATCGTCCCTGAACGCCGGTCGGTTGGCATGACTGCTTCGGCCTGGAAGACCAGCGCCGGTGCCGCAGTGCGCGTCCCCGTGGCGAAGGCGGGGAACCTCAACTCCACTCTGAAGTCCTTCAAAGAGAAGGGTATTTTCGTGCTCGGTCTCGACGGCGACGGCGACGTGTCCCTTCCCGATCTGACCCTCGGCCGGGAGCCGGTCTGCCTTGTGGTGGGCTCCGAGGGCAAGGGCCTGTCACGGCTGGTCCGGGAAAATTGCGACCAGATTGTCTCCATCCCGATCGACTCGGCAATGGAATCCCTGAACGCCTCGATGGCAGTGGGGATCAGCCTGTACGAGATTTCGCGTCAACGCTCCGCCTAACCGCGCAGCACCTCACCATGAGCGTCTCACTCGAAATCAGTCCGCCGTCCAGCGAGTTCCCGTTGGGTGTGCACCGCGGCCGGGCTGCCCAAAGCCTCAACATCGCCGTGTATGCGCCCGGAGTGTCCGCCCTGGCGGTACACTTCCAGATACCCGACGGCAGCTGGCATTCGGCAGCCCTGCCGGATTACACCGACGGCGTGCATCATGGGCTGGTGGAGGGACTCGGAGACTCGGCGCGGTACGCGTTCTGGCCGGCCGACACCGACCGGCCAGAGAACACCCAGCTGCTCCTTGACCCCTATGCCCGGGCCATCGACACTGTGGACACCGTGGACGGTCCGGTGTACTGGTCGGTCTTTGTCGAGGACGGCAGTTTCGACTGGGGTACCTCAGCCCCGCCGCGGACCCACTGGCGTGACACGGTGGTCTACGAAGCCCATGTCAAGGGTCTGACCCAGCTGCACCCGGGCATCCCTGCCGAACTCCGCGGCACCTACGCGGGCCTGGCACACCCGGTCATGATCGGTTACCTCAAAGCACTGGGCATCACGGCTGTGGAACTGCTGCCGATCCACTTCCACATTGATGAGCCTCACCTGGGACCCCTCGGGCTGACCAACTACTGGGGGTACAACACCCTCGGCTATTTCGCGCCGCACCCCGGCTACGCCACCGAGGCCTCCCGCACCGCCGGGCCGACAGCCGTCCAGGATGAGTTCAAGGGCATGGTGAAACTCCTCCACGAAGCGGGCCTCGAGGTCATCCTCGACGTCGTGTACAACCACACCGCCGAAGGCCCACCGGATATACCGGCCCTGAGCTGGCGCGGCCTGGGCGACAAGGAGTACTACCGCCACGGCGACGGCGGCCGCTACCTGGACACCACCGGCTGCGGCAACACCCTGAACTTCGCCCATCCACGGGTGATCGCCCTGGCCCTGGACTCGCTGCGCTACTGGGTCGAGGAATTCCAGGTTGACGGCTTCCGCTTCGACCTGGCCGTGTCAATGTGCCGGGATGACACCCACACCTTCACCCCACGCCACCCGTTCCTCATCGCGGTCGCCGCCGACCGGGCGCTACGCGGTGTGAAACTAATCGCCGAACCCTGGGATATTGGCATGGGCGGCTGGCAGACCGGCAACTTCCCGCAGGGCTGGGCCGACTGGAATGACCGCTTCCGCGATACGGTGCGTGACTTCTGGCTCACCGATCAGGCCAGCCTCGCGGCCGGCGGCGACGCCGGCTCGGTGGCGCGCCTGGCCGGGTGCCTGAGCGGGTCCGCCGACGTCTTCGGGCCGTCGGGGCGCACCTCCGTGTCCAGCATCAACCTCATCACCGCGCACGACGGGTTCACGCTCGCTGACCTGACCTCCTACAGCCGCAAACACAACGAAGCCAACGGCGAGCAGAACCGCGACGGTCATAACGACAACCGTAGCTACAATCACGGCATGGAAGGCCCAACCGACCAGGAGAGCATCGCCGCGGCCCGGTCGCAGACCGCACGGAACCTGATGGCCACCCTCCTGCTATCCCTCGGCGTCCCCATGATCACCGCCGGCGACGAGTTCGGCCGGTCCCAGCGCGGCAACAACAACGCCTACTGCCAGGACAACGAGCTGGCCTGGCTGCCCTGGGACCACGACGACGACGCCCGCCACCTTCTCGAGCACACCCGTTCTCTGCTCCGGATCAGACGGGAGTTCCTGGCCCACCAGCCCCACGGCTACCCTGCCCGCGACGACAGCTCCTACCTGCACTGGTTCAATGCGGGAGGCACACCGATGACCCAGGACCAGTGGATCGATCCGGCGTCCCGGACAGTGCAGGTGCTCCTCGGCTCACCCAACGGCATCCTCGACGGCCTGGTGGTCATTAACGGCGGCCTGGAGGACGCCAAGATCACCCTGCCGGGGCGGGACGCCCTCAGGGACAGCGGGCTACCATCAATCACGAGGTTCGAGCTGCGCTACAGCACAGCAGCCGACCAGGACCGCCGGCGCGGGGCGCGAATCGGGTCGGGGGAGACTGACATCGTGCCCACCAACTCCATCAGCGTGTACCGGATCTAGCGGCCCACGCAAAAGCGGCAGCCGCCCCAGGAAACTCTGGTGCGACTGCCGCCGATGCAAAGCAGGCGTTAAGCCTGCAAGCGTTAGATACTACGCGTTCGCGACCAGACCAAGCTCCGACTTGGACGCTAGGCTGACGTGTTTGGGTAGTACCCGCACGGTGTACCCGAAGGATCCCGAGTGGTCAATCGTCACCCCGCCCGAGAACAGGTACCGACCGGCACCCAGGTTTTCGGACGACTGAAGGTCAGCCAGCGCCACCTCGCTGAGTTCGTCGCTCTCTGAGGCGCGCCCGTACGCCACCTCGACGGCGACGTCGTCGGGGGAGAGGGCGCCGAGTGAGACGTACGCGTTGACCGTTAGCGAGTCACCGATCTGGGGATCTTCAGCGACACCGATCGAGTCAACATGCTCCACCTGAACCGCAGACCAGCCGTCGTTGATCCGTGACCGCCACGAGGCTGTGTGTTTGGCTGCCGAATAATCGGATTCAGCTGCCAGACAGCCGGCCCGCCAGGCCGGCTGATACAGGTGGCTGACATAGTCCTGCAGCATCCGCTCGGCGGACACGGCAGGGCCAAGGTTCGCCATGGTGTGCTTGATCATGGCCACCCACTGGTGCGGGACGCCGTCGTGCGACAGCTCTGATGGTCCCGCCGCGCCCGCACCCTCGGAACGGACGGTGCTGTAGAACCGGGGAGCGACCTGCTCCTCGAGCAGGTCGTACAGCGCTGACGCCTCAATGTCATCGCGCTCCTCCGGGGACGCGTCATTGTTGGCCGTGGGAATGGCCCAGCCGTTGTCGCCGTCGTACATTTCATCCCACCAGCCGTCCAGGACCGACAGGTTGAGGCCGCCGTTGATCGCCGATTTCATGCCTGAGGTGCCGCACGCCTCCAGCGGCCGCAGCGGATTGTTCAGCCAGACGTCGCAGCCGGGGAACAGCGTGCGAGCCATCGCGATGTCGTAATTAGGCAGGAACACGATCCGGTGACGGACCTCGGGGTCGTCGGTGAACCGGACCAGGTCCTGGATCATCCGCTTGCCCTGCTCATCGGCTGGGTGGGACTTGCCGGCGATGACCAGCTGGATCGGGTTGTCGGGGTGGAGCAGCAGGGCTTTCAGCCGGGCCGGGTCCCTGAGCATCAGGGTCAGCCGCTTGTAGGTGGGAACCCGGCGGGCGAAGCCGATGGTCAGGACGTCAGGGTCCATCACGTTGTTGGTCCACGCCAGTTCGGCGTCGGCGGCGCCGCGCTTCTTCCAGGAGGAGCGCAGCCGCTGCCGCACATCGTCGATCAGGTTGGAGCGGAGGCGGCGGCGTAGCGCCCAGATGTCGGAGTCCTCGACGTCGTACACCTTGGACCACTGCGGGTCCAGGACCGATTCGGCGCCGAATCGATCCCGGGCGAAGTCGGCGATCAGCGGATCAACCCAGGTGGGCACGTGAACACCGTTGGTCACCGACGAGATGGGGACCTCGCTGGTGTCGAACCCCGGCCAGAGCCCGGAGAACATGCCGCGGGACACCACACCATGCAGTTTGGCGACGCCGTTGGCGCGCTGGGCCAACCGTAGGCCCATCACCGCCATGTTGAACTTGTTGGGGTCGCCGTCGACGTAGTTCTCGGCGCCGAGGGTGAGGACCTTCGCCGTCGGAACCGACGGTGCCAGGCCCGCGTCGAAGAAGTGCTCGATCTGGGACTTCTCGAACCTGTCGATTCCCGCGGGAACTGGGGTGTGGGTGGTGAACACGGTGCAGGACCGGCCGGCGGTGAGCGCTTCCTCCCAGCTCATTGGCGACGGGTTGGACGGATCCATCAGTTCGCGGATGCGTTCGATGCCGAGGAACCCGGCATGGCCCTCATTGGTGTGGAACACCTCGGGTGCCGGGGTGCCGGTCAACCGTTCAAAGATGCGCAGCGCCTTCACGCCGCCCATGCCCAGCAGCAGCTCCTGCTGCAGCCGCTGATCCCCGCCGCCGCCGTACAGGCGGTCGGTGACGTTGCGGGCTGCCTCGTCGTTGCCGGCCACGTTGGAGTCAAGGAGCAGGAGTGGGACGCGGCCGACGTCGGCCCGCCAAATGTGGGCGATCAGCTGGCGGCCGGCGGGCAGCGGCAGGACCACCCTGGCGGGCGTGCCGTCCTCCTCACGGAGCAGCGTCAGCGGCAGACCGTCAGGATCGAGGACGGGGTAGGTTTCCTGCTGCCAGGCGTCGCGGGAGAGCGACTGCTTGAAATAGCCGGCCTGGTAGAGGAGGCCGACGCCGATCAGCGGGACGCCAAGGTCGGAAGCGGCTTTGAGGTGGTCACCGGCAAGGATGCCGAGGCCACCCGAATACTGGGGGAGGACGGCGCTGATGCCGTACTCGGGGGAGAAGTAGGCGATGGAGCGCGGGGCATCAGCGCCGAGGGACTGATACCAGCGGGGTTCGGAAAGGTAGCGGTCCAGGTCGTCGCCGAGCTCCTGAATCCTGGCAACGAGCCGTTCATTGTCGGCGAGCTTACTCAGCTGCTCTCGTGTCACAGAGCCTAGGAAGGCCACTGGATCTTGGCCGCTCGCCTCCCATGCCGTGGCGTCAAGGTCACGGAATAGGCGGGTGGTCGGCAGATGCCACGACCAACGCAGGTTGCCTGCCAGCTTGCCCAGCGGGGCGATGCTTTCAGGGAGGACGGTACGGACTGTAAATCTGCGGATTGCCTTCACCCGGGAAAGGTTAGCGCATTTTTCCCGGTGTGGGCCCGTCTCGACGCGCTGAGGAGAGTAACTGACAGTAAACGTTTGCGTCAGGCCCCAACTCCACCGCTATATGCGCGGATGTTACGTGCGCGCGCCTTAGTAATCTCGGCAAATACTCGCTAACGTCTAACCTGTGACGACTTCAATCAAGCCACCACGTAAGGGACGCACCGCCAGAAAGCCGATAGACAGGGCTGATCTGCGGTTCGGACGAATTCCAATCACCAACATCTCTCCTGTGGTCGAAGGCGGGGCTTTCCCCTCCAAAGCGATCCCGGGATCAGATGTCGCGGTAGGCGCCACAGTCTTCCGAGAAGGGCACGACCAGCTGGGAGTATCAGCGGTCCTGCTCTCCAGCAAGGGCAAAGAGGTCCAGCGGGTGCGCCTGGCACCGGTGGGGCTGGGACTCGACCGGTATGAAGGTCTGCTCCGGCCGCCGGCGGCCGGCAGCTACACCTTCGTCATCGAAGGATGGGGCGACCTCTACGGCACCTGGCACCACAACGCTGAGGTGAAGATCGCCGTGGGCGTCGATGTCGAGCTGATGCTCGCCGAGGGTGCAGCCCTGTTCACCAACGCCGCCGTCTCCCGGTCTGGCAAGGATGCTGCGGCGTTTACTGCGGCGGCTCGGATCCTCGCCGATACCGCTCTCCCCGTGGACGAGCGCCTCGCCGCCGGTGAGTCAGCCGACCTTCTCGCCGCCATCGGTCGCGAACCGCTCCGCGACCTGGTCACCACGTCGCAGTCGTACCGGATCCTGGTGGAGCGCGAGCTCGCAGGCCGCGCCTCCTGGTATGAATTCTTCCCCCGGTCCGAAGGTGCAACGTACGACCCGGCCACCGCGCAGTGGACCTCGGGCACCTTCGTCACCGCGGCCGACCGGCTGACCGGCGTCGCTGACATGGGGTTCGACGTCGTCTACCTGCCGCCCATTCACCCCATCGGGCGCACGCACCGCAAAGGACCCAACAACACGCTGACGGCAGGTCCCGGTGACCCCGGGTCGCCGTGGGCCATCGGCGCCGCCGAGGGGGGCCACGACGCGATCCACCCTGACCTCGGGACGTTCGACGATTTCGATGCCTTCGTGGCGCGGGCCCGTGCACTGAACCTGGAAGTTGCGCTGGACCTCGCCCTACAGGCCTCGCCGGACCACCCCTGGGTCGCCTCGCATCCCGAGTGGTTCACCACGCGGGTGGACGGGTCGGTCGCCTACGCGGAGAACCCTCCCAAGAAATACCAGGACATTTACCCCATCAACTTCGACAACGATCCGGATGGCCTCTCCCGCGAGGTACTCAGGATCGTGCTGTTGTGGATCAGCCATGGAGTGAAGATTTTCCGGGTGGACAACCCGCACACCAAACCGGTGGTGTTCTGGGAATGGCTGATTAGGGAAGTGAACGCCAAACATCCCGGCGTCGTTTTCCTCGCCGAGGCGTTTACCCGCCCACCGATGATGCACGCCCTGGGCCGCGCAGGATTCCAGCAGTCTTACACCTACTTCACCTGGCGCAACACCAAGACTGAACTCGAGGAATACTTCACCGAGGTCAGCAAGGTCAGCGCGCCGTACTTCCGGCCTAACTTTTTTGTAAACACCCCCGACATCCTCACCGAGTTCCTCCAGTACGGGGGGCCGGCAGGGTTCAAGATCCGGGCAGCGCTCGCAGCCATGGCCAGCCCCCTGTGGGGGGTCTACGCGGGGTACGAGCTCTACGAGCATGTGGCCCGCCCCGGCGCCGAGGAGTCAATCGACAATGAGAAGTTCGAGTACCGCCCCCGCGACTTCAAACGAGCCGAAACCGAGGGCAGGAGCCTGGCGCCCTACCTGACCAGGCTCAACCACATCCGCCGGGATCACCCGGCGCTGGGGGACCTCGAGAACCTGACCCTTCACCACAGCTCCGACCCGGACACCCTGGTGTTCTCCAAACACAAGGAGAATGTCGGTGGCGAGAGCTCAGCCAAGGACACGATCATCGTGGTTGTCAATCTGGATCCGCATGGTGCGCGGGAGAGCACTGTCTCACTGAACCTCGAAGCCCTGGCCCTCGATCCCGAAGACTGCAATGAGGATGGCACCTTCTGGGTGGACGATCTCATCACCGGCCAAAGTTGGGTCTGGGGTACCCACAATTACGTCAGGCTGGACCCGCATGTGGAACCAGCACACATTCTTTACCTCAGGAGGAAGCCCTAGTGGCCAACCCGTTTCAACTTAACGCACCCGGTCTCGCGCATGACCCACACTGGTATCGCAAGGCTGTATTCTACGAAGTTCTGGTGCGGGGGTTCGCCGACGCGAACGGTGACGGCTCAGGTGATTTCTCAGGCCTGATTGACAAACTCGATTACCTGCAGTGGCTTGGCGTCGACTGCCTGTGGCTGCCACCGTTCTTCAAGTCGCCACTGCGCGACGGCGGCTATGACATCGCCGATTACTACAACGTCCTCGACGAATTCGGGACCATCAGCGACTTTAAGCGTCTGGTCGCCGAGGCCCACGCCCGGGGTGTCCGCGTCATCATTGACCTGCCGCTGAACCACACCTCCGACAAACACCACTGGTTCGAGGAATCCCGGAACGATCCCGACGGCCCCTACGGTGATTTCTACGTCTGGAGTGACACCGATGAGAAGTACGAGGACGCACGAATCATTTTTGTCGACACCGAGGAATCCAACTGGACCTTCGACCCCGTCCGCCGGCAGTTTTTCTGGCACCGGTTCTTCTCCCACCAGCCGGACCTCAACTTCGAGAACCCCAAGGTCATCGAGGCACTCTTCGATGTGGTGAAGTTCTGGCTGGACCAGGGTATCGACGGTTTCCGTGCGGATGCCATCCCCTACCTCTTCGAGGAGGAAGGAACCAACAGCGAAAACCTGCCGCAGACGCACGCGTTCCTGAAGGACCTGCGCACCATGGTGGACGAGAACTACCCCGGCCGCATTATCGTCGCCGAGGCCAACCAGCTCCCCGAAGAGGTGGTCGAGTACTTCGGCGACGCCGAGGGCCCCGAGTGTCACATGTGCTTCCATTTCCCCATCATGCCCAAGCTCTTCTATGCCCTGCGCGATCAGAAGGCCGCCCCGATCATCGACACGATGGCCGAGACTCCCAACATCCCCGCCGGTGCGCAGTGGGGCACTTTCCTTAGGAACCACGACGAGCTCACCCTCGAAATGGTCACCAACGAGGAACGCGAAGCGATGCTCGGCTGGTACGCCCCGGACTCGAGGATGCGTGCAAACGTGGGTATCCGCCGTCGGCTGTCACCGCTGCTCGACAATTCACGGGCTGAAGTGGAACTGATCCACGCCCTGCTGTTGTCCCTGCCCGGCAGCCCGTTCCTCTACTACGGTGATGAGATTGGGATGGGCGACAACATCTGGCTTGACGACCGCGATGCGTCGCGGACCCCGATGCAGTGGAACCCCGACCGCAACGCGGGGTTCTCGACGGCGGACCCCGGAAAGCTGTACCTGCCGGTCGTGCAATCGCTGGTCTACCACTACAACCACGTCAACGTTGAAGCGCAGCTGGCCAGTTCGAGCTCGCTGCTCCACTGGATGCGGCAGATGCTTGCCGTGCGCCGGTCGCACCCCGCGTTCGGCCTGGGCACGTACCGCAATGTGCCGACCGAGGCGGAGTCAGTCCTGGCGTTCATCCGAGAGGTGGAGGTCGACAATGCTGAGGGCGAGCAGCCCGAGGTGGTGCTTTGCGTGTTCAACCTGTCGCAGCACCCTGTCGCCGCACAGCTGAACTTGCCGGAATACGCCGGGCGGGGTCTTCGTGACCTCTTCGGTGGCACCCCGTTTCCCGCATTCGGTGGGGATGGTGCCCTCACGCTGACGCTCGGTAGCCACGACTTCTTCTGGCTCCGCCTGCGGTCGACAAACTCCAACGTCGCTTCGCCGCACACCGAAGCCCTTCCTGTCATTCAAGCCCCGGAGGCCATGAAGTAATGCCCAAACTGACGCCGACCTTTCCAGAACTCCTAGCTTCATGGCTCCCCGGTCAGCGGTGGTTTCCTGCCAAAGGCCGAGAGTTTGATCTTCGAAGGGTCGGCGGCATCCGGCTGGAGGACCCGACCGGAAAGGTGGGACTCGACGTTCACCTGCTCGCCGTGGATTCCGGGCACCGGCAGGACATTGTCCAGATCCCGTTGAGTTACCGTGCTGCCCCGCTCAAGGGTGCCGAGGCTGCGCTGATCGGTGAGGCCGAACACTCCGAACTGGGCCACCGCTGGATTTACGACGCCACCCACGACCCGGTGTTCGTCACGGCCTGGGTCGAGTTGATGCGTTCGGGCGGCACCACACAGGACGGCCGGACCACGGGCTACCCGTTGGGTTCGTTCGCCACATCGGAACGGTCCGACGCGCCTCTTCCGCTGACAGTGCTCAAGGGTGAACAATCCAACACGTCAGTAGTAGTGCGGGCGCCAGCAGGCCCGATGATCGTCAAGTTCTTCAGGGTGCTCGCACCCGGGGAGAGCCCCGACGTTCAGGTGAGCGCCAAGCTCACCGATGCCGGTTCAGTCGACGTGCCAGCCACTTTCGGCTGGGTCACGGGCAGCTGGGAAGACTCCCGGGGCGGCGGCAAGCAGTGGCTGACCGGGCATCTCAGCGTGCTGCGGGACTTCATTGACAACAGCACGGACGCCTGGCGCACCGCGTCGGTGGCGGCCGCTGGCAATAAAGACTTCACCGCCGAGGCAACCGAGTTGGGCCGGGTCACTGGCCGGATCCATGCACAGCTGGCTGAAGCATTCGGAAGCCGGGCGGCGAGCGACGTCGAACGCGCGGAATTCATCGAAACCCTGGTCCAGCGCATCGAGTGGGCCTGGCTGGAGGCGCGCGACGTCGTCGGGCCGCTCGAGGATGAGGTTGCCGGGGTGGTGGAGCGGGTCCGCCGCGTGCTGACCCTGCCCGATCTGCAGCGGATCCACGCCGACTACCACCTGGGACAGGTGCTCAACGCACCGGATGGGTCCTGGCTGGTGCTCGACTTCGAGGGCGAGCCCCTGCGTCCCGCCGCCGAACGGAGCGTCCCCGATGTGGTGCTGCGCGACGTCGTCGGGATGATGCGTTCGCTGGAATACGCTGGCGCCGCCGCGGCTCACGGCAATGACGCGGCGACTGCCGAAGCCGATCAGTGGACCGCGGCTGCAGGGGCCGCGTTCGCGGCCGGCTATCAGGCGCAGACCGGCACCTTGGTTGACTCTGCTGACCCCTTGTTCCTCGCGCTGTGGCTGGACAAGGCGCTGTACGAGGTGGTGTACGAGCTACGCAACCGCCCGGACTGGGTCGACATCCCGGTTCGCGATGTGCGTCGGGCCCTTGCTCCCGCCACGGTCAGCGCCGACGTCGCCGTTCCAGCCGTCGCCTCCACTCCGCCGGGCAGGATCGAACACTCCATCGACGTCCTGCAGCCGGTTTCCGAGGGGCGTTACCACCAGCCACATGCCGTGCTGGGTGCGCACCTCGACGGGCACGGGCTGGTGACCATCCGCACCCTGCGGCGTCTCGCGCAGCGCGTCACCGTAGTGACCGGCAGCGGGCGAACCGAACTGGAACATGAGCACAACGGCATCTGGGTGGGCACGGTTGAAGCGGAAACCGCCGGGCACGTCCCCGACTACAGGTTGGAAGTGACCTACGACGGCGAACCGCAGTTGGTCGACGACCCGTACCGATTCCTGCCCACACTGGGTGAAATCGACATGCATTTACTTGCCGAAGGCCGGCACGAGACACTGTGGACTGCCCTGGGGGCCCACGTCCGCCACTATGCGTCTGTGCTCGGTGACATCGATGGCGTGAGCTTTGCGGTGTGGGCCCCCAACGCCCAGGCGGTCCGGGTCAAGGCCGATTTCAACGGCTGGGATGGCTCGGTGAACGCTATGCGTACGCTCGGCAGCTCAGGGTTCTGGGAAATCTTCATTCCCGGGGCGGCTGCCGGGTCGCGCTACAAATTCGAAATCCTCGGCAATGACGGCCAGTGGCGTGAAAAAGCCGATCCCATGGCCCGCGGCACCGAGATCCCACCACTCACCGGCTCGCGGGTAGTCGAATCCCGCTACACGTTCCAGGACGATGAATGGATGACGGCGCGGGCCGCCGCCGACCCCCACAACGGGCCCATGAGTGTGTACGAAGTGCACCTTGGTTCCTGGCGGCTGGGACTGAACTATCGTGAGCTCGCCGAGCAGCTGACTGAATACGTGCAGTGGCAGGGGTTCACTCACGTCGAGCTGATGCCCGTCGCCGAGCACCCCTTCGGCGGCTCCTGGGGTTACCAGGTCACCTCGTACTACGCGCCGACGTCGCGGTTCGGGCACCCGGATGACTTCAAATACCTGGTGGACAAGCTGCACCAGGCCGGGATCGGCGTCATCATGGACTGGGTCCCAGCGCACTTTCCGAAGGATGAGTTTGCGCTAGCCAAGTTCGATGGCGGCACCCTCTACGAACACGGCGATCCCTTCCTCGGTGAGCACCCCGACTGGGGAACCCTGATCTTCGACTTCGGCCGCCGTGAGGTACGGAACTTTCTGGTTGCCAACGCGCTGTACTGGCTGGAGGAATTTCACATTGACGGGCTGCGCGTGGACGCTGTTGCGTCGATGCTCTACCTGGACTACTCCCGCGAGGAGGGCCAATGGACACCGAACCGTCTCGGCGGCCGGGAAAACCTTGAAGCCGTCGACTTCCTGCAGGAGGTCAACGCCACCGCCTATAAGCGGGTCCCCGGCATCGTGATGATCGCCGAGGAATCCACGTCCTTCCCGGGTGTCACCCGTGCCACCAACGCCGGCGGCCTCGGGTTCGGGCTGAAATGGAACATGGGCTGGATGCATGACTCCCTGGAGTACATGGCCGAAGACCCGGTCAACCGCGGCTACCATCACGGCAAGGCCACGTTCTCTATGGTGTACGCGTACACCGAAAACTTCCTCCTGCCGATCAGCCACGACGAAGTGGTGCATGGAAAGGGGTCACTGCTAAGGAAGATGCCGGGCGACCGGTGGCAGCAGCTCGCCAGCGTGCGTGCCTACCTGGCGTTCCAGTGGGCGCACCCCGGCAAGCAGTTGATCTTTATGGGCACCGAATATGCCCAGGAATCGGAGTGGTCGGAACAGCATGGTCTCGACTGGTGGCTTTCGGATACGCCTGCCCATAAGGGTGTGCAGCACCTGGTTCGGTCGTTGAACGGTATTTACCGAAACACACCGGCACTCTACGTCAGGGACAACGATCCATCGGGTTTCCAGTGGATCGACGAGAACGACGGCGCCCGCAACACTTTGTCCTTCATCCGGTGGGACGGGCAAGGTAATCCGCTGGTATGCATTGCCAACTTCGCGGGTGCGCCGCACGAGGGCTTCCGGGTCGGACTTCCCTGGTCCGGTGAGTGGGAAGAGGTACTTAACACCGATGCCGGGGAATTTGGCGGATCCGGTGTGGGGAACTTCGGCGGTGTGAGCGCAGTCGAAGGACCGTGGAGTGGGCAGCCCGCGTACGCTGACCTCCGGATCCCCCCGCTTGGCGTGGTGTACCTGGCCCCGAAGAGGGCCTAGATCGGCGCGGGGCTAGGCTCTCCGAGCAGGCCCCGCTACCCGATTTACAACCCCGGCCGAAGGGTGCTAGAGTTTATATCCGCGCTGGTCGAGGGAATTGACCGGCTGACAACCACTAGAACTACGGTTCGTCTCCGAGTGCAGTATGGCCCAGAGATTGGAAGATCAGCCGATTTGACCTGAAGATGATCAGCCGGTAAGTTTGAAAAGTTGCTCCGGAGCGATGATGGGACTGTTTGGTTCTGTTTGGTGTCGGGTGTGTCTGTTGTTTGAGAACTCAATAGTGTGCCATGTTTGTTGATACCGATTGTTTTATTGATTGGTTGAATTTGGCTGCATGATGCCATTTTGTGGTGTTGTGTGGTTGTTTTTG
>NZ_JBTNDE010000030.1:0-25290 GCF_054511155.1 Arthrobacter glycogeni
CGCGCTCGGATACCGTCGGCCTAACGAAGTCCACTATGGTTATCAACAGCCAGCCTTGGCAGCGTAGAAGAATCCACTCATTCCACTGTCCGAAATCCCCACAGCAGCCCAGTGGTCGGGAACGGCTCACACGCGACCCGTCGCTTCGTACTGGCCTCGATGATGGCATAAGTGTGTGTGCGGGCGTGGCAGTCCACGCCAATTACGAACGGGCGGGTCTGCGCAACGATAGTCAACGCGGCCACCCTCCTTCCTTTTGAACGGGCAAATGCACCCTCAAGGGGCCAATTGTTTTTCGAGTCACGCGCCAAACAGAACGACCAGCATCAACACTGCCAGCTAGTCCCAGACCAGCCTCTGCAAGACTCACAGTTGTTTTTGCCTGCTGGCGAGCTCGCTCGCTTGTCCCCGACGGAGCAGTGTTCAACCCGAAGGGCGGAAGCGGGTAGAAACCTCGGAGGAAATAAGCGACGCAGGAGCGCCGTAGAGGTTTCTGGCCGGCTTTCGTCGCGTCAGCGATTGACGCTGTGGAGCGGGGGCGCATAACCCGAAGGACAGCAGACAAAACACCCGGACTGGATGCGACGAGGGAGCAGCCGAGCCGGAACAGACCGGAGCGAAGCGAGAGGACCAGTGCCCTGGTTGGAGCGCCAGCCGAAACCAGGGAAGCACTAGAACGTAGGACACCTACGGGCGCCGACCACGACACCTCCGTAGAGTTGTGACCATGACTATGGGGACGAACGAACGTCTACGCTTGCTTTGTCGGTTGTCGCTACCTTGGCGGCCTTGTTCATGGCACTGACGGTGGATTCCCCTGCGTCAGGTTCCCTCTCAGCTGCGTGTGAGGGTCAGTCCTGTAAGGACGAGGTTGCCGCGAATGCGTGGAACCCGATCTGGGTGATTGGTGAACTACTGTCCGCAGCGGGTTCCTGACACTTTCAGCCCATCAGAGTGGTGAGGGCGTGGCTTGGTCAGGCTTTATGGGCGTGCTTGGGGCAGTAGTAGCAGCCGATGTCGACGGTGATCGTCCGGTACAGCCAGCCTTCGGGCAGCGGGCGGCCCTCGTCAATGAGTTTTGTGGTCGCGCGGCAGATACAGCACTGAGCCAGGGCCGGACTCGGCATCGTGATGTTCCGCCTTTTCATGTCGAAAGCGCTCCCACAGGGTACAACTGATAGTGAAGGTCCTGGTCGTCTGCGTGTTTTCCCCCATCCACGTAGCCTCCCCGGGGCCTTCTTCTATTCGTCCTCGAATGCACAAGGTGACGGCGGTTTAGGGTCGCCGGCCCCAATGCGTCCACTGCTGGCTGGGTGTGGTGTGCGGGGGTCTGCATATCCAGTGGTTCCCATCGAGGAGACGACTGGTCTATTTTTACGTATGATAGTGCTATGCAGACCAAAGAGACGGACACCCGTCAAAGCATTCTCGACACCGCCGAACAGATCATGGCTCACAAGGGCTATGCCGCCGTCGGACTGAACGAGGTACTCGCCGAGGCCGGTGTCCCGAAAGGCTCCTTCTATCACTGGTTCGCGTCGAAAGATGCCTTCGGTGAGGCGCTGATCAAAAACTACTTCGCCGGCTACCTCCCCATGATGGATCGACTTCACTCCGAGCCGACGACAGCCTCGGAGCGCTTGACGAAGTACTGGCAGAGCTTCTATGACATGCAAAACTTCGACGAGTGTCAGGGCAAGTGCCTGGTGGTGAAGCTTGGCGCGGAGGTTAGCGATCTGTCCGAGTCGATGCGGCTGGCTCTGATCGAGGGGACGAAAGGGATCGTCGCTCGTATCGAGCGCATGATCCGGGACGGCCTCGCAGACGGCTCCGTGTCCATTGATGCAGACCCGCGCGATCTCGCACTCGATCTTTACACCGGATGGATCGGCGCCAGCGTCCTGGCTAAGATTAATCGCGGCCCCGAGTCCCTCGACCGCGTCATGGCAATGACTCTTCAGCGCCTCCACATCGCCTGACGCCGACACGGCTCGACCTTCGTTCTCGTTAGCACTGCGGAAGGCCCTGGCACGAAATCATCGTGTCGGGGCCTTTTGCCGTGCGGTCACTCCGAGACTGGGGTCTCAGGCTCAATGTCGTAGGAGTTCTGCACGGCCTTGAATCGTGTGCCGAGGCCGTCGGTGACCTTCCGATCCCAGGGCGCCTGCTGCAGGCTCTTGGTCTCCTCGATCACCGATTTCGGCTCGAGGTTCCGGAAGGAGTCGACCTCCCCGGCTGCGACAGCTGTCATTGTTGCGTAGACCGGCTCGGGATCAAACTGGGCGCGGGGGAAGGAGAGCTTCGAGTAGTCGAACAGCCTCTCCGACGGCTCGTCCTCCCAGCTTTGCCATGTCTGGGACATGCGGTCGTTGAAGCCCGTCAGGAAGGGGCCGGGGTTGATGGTCGCGACCTGGATGCCGAACTCCTGCAACTCGTCGGCCATCGTCTCGGCGATGGCTTCGACGGCGTGCTTGGACGCCGCGTAGATGCCGGTAAACGGGTTGACGTTCAGCCCCTCCCGCGAGGAGACCCCACACGATGCGGCCCTCGCCGCGCTTGACCATCTGCTTCGCGATGCCCTGCGTGAGCAGCAGAGGACCGGTCACGTTGACCTCGAACTCGTTGCGGATGTTCGCGGCGGGAATGTCGACGGTGGAACCGCCCTCCCCGACGCTGGCGTTGTTGACCACAATCTCCACATCCCATCCCAGAGCTTTGCGTCGGTCTCCGTCGTTGGTGACGTCGAGCTTTTCAACCTGCAACGTCACGCCGCGCTCGGTCGCCTGACGCTTGAGCGTCTGGACCTGCGCGTAGATCTCCACGCCTGCGATGACCTCGAACCCCTTCTCGGCCAGTCGCATAGCAACCTCATAACCGAAACCGGTACCGGCACCTGTGATCAGAACCTTCTTCATGTCAATCCTCCGCGTTCGTCAGCAACGCATGAAAGTGGATCGAATGCACGAGCCAACGGTCCCGCTTGCATCGCGAATCCAAGGCTGCCGCCGCAGGATGGCGGCGGCAGCGGTGATCGTACGAGAACCGATTTAGCTCTCCAGTGGTGGGAAGTTCCACTTGAAATCGGCCGGAACACTGTTGGGGTCGAGTCGGTCAGCGGGGACCCCGTTGGCGTAGGTGACGATGCCGTTGCCCATGGACCAGTCGGCCGGCTGAACGGTCTGCAGGTTGAAGAACACGTCCTCGGTGCGAAGGAGCAGCTTCTCGTGCAGCTCGTCCACCACTGCCTTGTAGAAGTTGCCCTTCTGCTCGGGGGTAGCGACGTTCAGGAACACCAGCTGGATGAAGACGACGTCCTCCGACCGGTAGATACCGAGGTAGTCGGGGTCGGCGATGACTTCACCGCGGGGGTGCTGGGTGATGACCTGGAAGCGGTCCTCCGGAACACCCAGGTGAATGATCATCTGGTCGTAGACGACGTCCGCGATCGTGCGGCGGTACTCCGGCGACTTGCCTTCGGTGAGGTCGATGCGAGCGAGTGGCATGGTCTTTCTCCTTGTATGTGCAGTGACGAAACGAAACGGAACTGGATGGATGGCTGTGCTTGTCCTGCTGAAAAAGACTCTACTGGTTATTAGACCGGTCGTCTAATCCTTTGTCTCACCAATTTCGCCGCGTAGGGCGCTCATCTCGCCGTCACGAACGATATGCACGATCCCGGAGATGGTGAGGACCCCCTTGCAGAGGCGGGCCTTGCTCTGCCTGCCTCGGAACCCGAGGATGCGATTGAACTCGTCGAGGAATCCGAAGTTACCGTGCACCCTGGACAGGACTCTCTACTGTCCTCGAGTAATGCCCGCCTGCGTGCCGGTGTGCCGCGCAGGCGCTCTAGATGATGTTGCCGTGGTCTGGGTCACTGATTTCACCTACGTGCCCGTCTACACCGGGTTCGTCTACGTGGCCTTGGTCATTGACCTGTACTCCCGGGCGATCGTTGGGTGGGAAACGTCCACCGTGAAGGACACTTCGTTCGTGGAACACTGTCTCCGGATGGCTTTGTGGCGCCGTCAACACACCGGCCGGCCGGCCGCGAAGGGGCTGATTCATCATTCCGACGCGGGAAGCCAGTACACCTCTATCCGTTACACCGACACCCTTGCTCTAGAGGGCCTGCAGCCCTCGATCGGCAGCGTCGGTGACGCGTATGACAATGCCGCCGCCGAGACCGTGATGGGGCTATTCAAGAAACGAGGCCGTCGCGAAGGGATCACCGTTTCGCACCGGAGCGCTCAAGACCGAAACCGACGTGCAGGCAATTGTCTTCGAATGGGTCCACTGGTACAACGACGAACGCCTGCATTCCGCCCTGGACCACCAGACGCCAGAGGAATACGAGCAAACATATTATGATCTACAAACCGGCCCGTCACCCGACGCCGCCGCCAACAAACAGGCGGCATAATTCCCGGGACGGTTCTTGGTCACCGGTCTGGGTATGCGTTCCTCGATGGGACGTACCGGGGTGTGCTAGGACAACAGCCTGGCCGAGAGCTTCTTCGGGGCTATGAAAAACGAGCGGGTCCACCGCACCGTTTACACCACCAAACAACAAGCAAAACGAGACGTCATCCGCTACATTGAGGGCTTCTACAACAGCCGCCGCCGGCATTCAGCCCTTGATTACCGCCGGCCCAACGACGTCCATTACAGTTACCAACTGCCAGCCATGGCAGCGTAGAGAAAACCACCACATCCGCTGTCCGAAATCATCGCAGCAGCTCTCTCGCCCAAAACCCCGCAGACGAGTAACGTTCAATTGGGAGTCCAACTATCGGGGACCACTCGAGAACACCGGTTGTCCTTAGAATCGCCGATGTGGGTGAACCTCTAGCGAGGTGGACCGACGACAATCATCACGTCAGGCAACGACGCCTGGCGATATCCCTGGGGGTAGACGTGAATGTTCAGAGTCCGCAAGAAATAGACGCCATCGCGAAAGAGCCTAAGCAGGCAGTCGAAACTTACAGGCATCTTCGGATGCTCTTGATCGCGCTTCCCCTCTTCCTGCTTATAACAACTGTCATTGGCGGGTGGATGCTCGGCGACTTCGCCGACTCCATCAGTGCAAACTACGCCACTCCCTTACGCGACATCTTTGTCGGTGTCTTGGTGGCCATCGGCGCTTGCCTCATTGTGTACCGTGGCAAGCCAGTGGAAGACCTTGCCCTCAACTTTGCAGGCTTCTACGCCATGTTCGTCGCGTTTGTCCCGTACTCACTGAATGAGGTCCTCACAGGCAGGACCAAACTGCAGCGGCAAGAACTGACAAACGTAGAAGCCGCCGCGGATGAACTCGTGAAAGTTCTGCCCGTCATCGTCATATCGCTTGTCGTCGTTGCCGCCGTCTTCATTGGCGTGGAGTGGGCCCGGGGTCTCCTGAAGAGGCACACCAAGAGTACGTCAACGGCGCACAGAATCATGTTCTTCGTCACGCTCGGGCTGGGCGCAGGGTTCCTCATCCTGTTGCTGCTGACGGGGCTGATAATGGGCACCTATGCGGGCATTCACATGGTCGCAGCGATCTTCATGATCGTAGGCCTCGCCACCGCGATAGCCAGTCACGGCTGGGACCCCGACGCCAAAAAGAGCACTCCCAAGATCGCGTGTCAGTATCGGGTGATCGTGGGGTTCATGGGTGTAGTCGGGTTGGCACTCATCTGGCACTTGGCCGGTGGACTGCGCTTTGAGAACGCCGTCGCGTACATCGAGTGGGCCGCGATCATCCTGTTCACCTGGTACTGGGTGGCGGAGACAGTCCGCCAGGAGAGTCTCATCAAGACCGGTGCAAAAGGTTGAGCGAACGCCAGAGTGGCGGCGCTCACTGAACTGCTCCGCCTCCGCTGTTCGGGCCTCCCCGCCCTTGCTCGCTCCATTACATGAGGCAGCCCTCCCGCGGTGCTGTTGGTCCTGGACTCCACGACGACCCTCAGAAAGATGGTGGCAGGCTAGCTCGGCCACGACACCAGCGTCGAAGGAGTGATCTTCGCCGTCTACACGCACGATGGATGGTCGGGCCGGGACCCTGGGATTGCCGCTTCGCCCCAGATGCTCTCCTCTAGGAATTGGCTTTAGAAAAAGACCAAGCCGAAGTCATGTACCTTCACCGCAACTCCCCCATGAAGGAGTAAGCAAGCCCAGCAAGGGCTTCACGAGAGAAAGGAGGCAGCCCACCGCAGGAAAACCGCAACCCACCCACCGAAACAGGCACACCCTGCGCACACTTTGCGCCGGTTTGTGCACAGTCAGAGAGTGAAAAGTCTCTGACAAGGGAAACACTGTGCCCGAAGTGGGACTTGAACCGGCTTTCACCCCTCGCAAACACTGGCCTCCCCCGAAAACCTCCCCAAACCGGCCCAGTCCGGCACCGATACGACCCAGTCCGACCCCCAAGGTGTGCACAATGTGCACACCCCCCTTTGTGCCCTAATCTTCGACCACGTTCGACAGCCCCGGTGACCTTGTCGAGCAAGCAACTCCATACCCCGTGACGGTCCGACAAGACCCAACATTGGTGCTTTCGAAAGCCCGCTTGAATATACTAAATAGCCACGATTAGGACCTCCTTCCACGGGTCCTGCCTCCAGCAACGTCATGGATTCATTCTCCTTTCCGAACATCTCATGGATATGCCGAAAGAAAACTACGTGACCAAGGACTTCCCTAAAATCTCGGTGACAGCTCGGTCGATCGGCACAGCGCGAGTCCCCGCTTGGTCCAGACAGATCCACGAGTCCGAAATCCGAAATTAGCTGCGATCTGAGCCAAGGGCGTTTCACTCGGTCCTCAAATGGTCTTACTGAAAAGGCAGCGACCGACGGCGGAGCCAATGGCGTGCTAACCATATCGTTCCGACGACTTTCAGAAAGGGAAACGTCAGCCTGTTGTTAGCGACGAGGAATACGAAAACAATCCACAGAATACCGGTGATGACCGCTGCGGAAATGAGTGACTTCCGTGTAACCGGATTGATGGCAGGATAATACCTTCGGCCCGAAGCTCACGCGTCTCGAGCACAGCCCTACAGATCAATGGACCGAATACAGCAACCAAACCTGTGATGGCCAACAGAGCGCGCCAAGGTTGCGGAACGTTCACAGCATCTAGAGCGATGCCCCCTTTCGTGTGGCCAGGGAATTCCTGGCCACCATCCCCGGAGTCTCGCAGCGGGTCGCCGAAGTGATCATCGCCGAAACCGGTGCGGACATGGCCGTTTTCGAAACTCCCGGCCGGCTCGCGTCCTGGGCCGGGATCTGTCCCGGGTCCAACGAATCCGCCGGACGGATCAAGTCCTCACACATCCTGCCCGGCAACGAATACCTCAAAGCCGTACTCGGTACCGCCGCGATGTCCGCTATCCGAAGCAAGAACACTTACCTGTCCGTCAAATACCGGCGCATCGCCGCCCGCCGCGGGCCGATAAAGCCGTCGTCGCGCTTGAACATTCCATCCTGACCGCTGTCTGGCACATGCTCGCCGAAGGCGAGTGCTACACAGATCCCGGCGCAGACCACTTCACCCGCCTGGACCCAATCAAAACCAGAAACGGCGCCATCAACAAGCTTAGAAGCCTCGGCTACAACGTCACCATCAGCACGGCCCCCCGCAGCATGAGTCACCATCTACTTTCGTATTAGCAGTCCAGCGTCTATGCGATAGCTAATTGGTTTTCTTGCGTCCAGTTTTTCCAGTAGCGCTTCGGTATCATGCCATTCAGGGATCCGTGGGGCCGTTCATGATTATAGATAGCTTTCCATTCGTCGGCCATATACTTCGCTTCGGCCATGGTGTCCATGATTTCTCCGGAGAGTTGTTCCCTTCTGAATTTGGCGTTGAAGGATTCGATGAAGCCGTTCTGCCAAGGTGATCCCGGGTCGATGAATGCGGTGTCGACCCCGGCAGTGTTGCAACACTTGATCAGTGCCGCGGCGGAGAACTCAGGCCCGTTGTCGCACCTGACGTAGGCCGGGGCGGTGCCGGTTTCGGCGATGATGTTCTCCAGCACCGCGACCACGTCGGTGGCTTTGACGGACCGGCGAGGGATGACGGTCAGCGCGGTGCGGGTGTACTCATCGATGACGTTGAAGAACCGAATGTGCCGGCCGCAGGAGGTCACATCCGACTGGAAGTCGAAGCTGACCACATGCGTCGGGTACTGGGCTGTGAGACGCTTCTGTTCCTCGGCACCGGGCCCGATGCGGCGTTTCTTGCGCGCCCTGGGTTCACAGGTCAGGCCTTCGTCGCGCTAAAGCCGGCGCACCCGCCGGCGATTACGATCCAGACCCGGTCAGTGCGCAGGTGCATCGTACCGGATGCCACATATCGAACGTAGGCTGAATTAGGTTATGATTTGCTTGCCAAATTACTTTCTGGTGGCCCGAACCGCCCCGTGCTGAGAAGAGTCCTCGAATGCTTCCCCGTCCCTTTATTGTCGCTGGCACAGGCCTTGCATTCCTGATGGGACTGACCGGTTGCGGCTTAATCGGTGGCCCGCCCGCCGACCTCCAAATCTACTCCGCCCGTCACTATGATCTTGAGGGCGCCTTCGGCCAGTTCACCGACGAAACGGGCATCACTGTGGAGTTCATTAGCGGCGACGACGCCGAACTCCTCGAACGTCTCAAAGCCGAGGGGCAGGACACAGCGGCGGACGTCTTCATGACTGTGGACGCGGGTAACCTCTGGAACGCAGCCCGGCAGGGCGAGCTAGCAAAGTTGAAATCGGAAGTCCTGGAAGGTGCGGTGCCCGAGGACCTTCGTGACCCCCAGGGCCAATGGTACGGATTAGCCATGCGCGCCCGCACAGTCACCTACAATCCCAATAACGTTGACCCGTCAGAGTTTGAAACCACCGAAACGTACGCAGGACTGGCTGACCCCAAGTGGGAGGGACGACTGTGTATGCGCGATGCCACCTCTGCCTACACGCAGTCCCTCGTGGCAAGCATGATTGATCTGCACGGTCGCGAAAAAACATTGGAGATTGTTAAGGGCTGGGTCGCCAACAACGTGGAAATCATGAGTAACGACATCCTGCTGCTGGAGGCGATCGATGCCGGAACTTGTGATGTGGGAATCAACAATCACTACTACCTCGCCCGGACGCTCGCGGAAAATCCCGAACTTGAGGTTGATTTGTTATGGGCCAGCCAAGACGGCGCAGGAACGCACGTAAATATCTCTGGAGCTGGCGTGGTTGAGGGCTCCGACAACCCCGGGGACGCGCAGCGGCTTATCGAATGGCTCGCCACCGACGGACAGAACCCCTTCGTGGATGGTAACCACGAGTATCCGGTCAATCCCGATGTGTCACCAGAGCCGGGTATCGCGGCGTTCGGTGAATTCAAGCGGATGGCGTTAAACGCAGAGGCCTACGGCGACTTGAACGCCGAGGCAGTCGATCTGCTCGCTGAGGCCGGATATAAGTGACCGACGCGGCGGTTCTTGTTGGGGCCACGCCCCCAGGTCGCGGACCACGCCGAAAGGTCGGCGGCAATCGTCCAATATGGTCCGCCGTCGTCATCCTGGTGGCCCTGTTTGTCGCTACACCTGTCCTTGCCGCGGTGTGGGATGGGCTTGGCAGCTTGAGCGCGGGGTCGATACCACGAGGACTCGGCGAGATGGTGATCAACACTCTGGCTCTGATGATTGGGGTCGCTATAGGCACCCTACTGCTTGGTGGCGGATTGGCGTGGCTCGTCACTGTCTATCGTTTCCCATTGCGCAACGCCCTCGTATGGCTGCTGGTGATGCCACTGGCAGTTCCGGCCTACATTCTTGGCTTCGTTTTCCTCTCAGTATTTGACGTTGCTGGACCGGTACAGTCAGCCTTGCGCGGGATGCTGGGATCTGAAGTATGGGTGCCCGAGATTCGCTCCCTGCCTGCAGCCGTCGTCGTAATGTCGCTCTCCCTATACCCATACGTCTATCTGCTGGTGCGTGCGGCTCTGATCGAGCAATCCGCGGACACCTACGACGCAGCTCGCACGCTCGGAGCCGGGAGAGGCCGCACGCTGCACAGAGTATTGCTCCCACTGGCCCGACCCTCACTGGCCGCAGGTCTGTCCCTGGTGATGATGGAGACGCTAACAGACTTCGCGACCGTTCAATACTTCAACGTCCAGACCCTCTCCGTCGGTATTTATCTCATATGGAAGGGAACTTTCAACTTTCATGCCGCAACGCAGCTTGCCGTTCTGGTGCTGTTGTTTGCAGTGGCTGTGCTGGCAAGCGAGCGGGCAATGCGGGGTCGTGCCCGTTACTATCAACGGGGCGGACGGGGCCAGAGCGTACAGCCCGAGCTACTTCGTGGCACGCGAGGATGGGCGGCAACGATGCTGTGCGTCGCGGCCCTCGCTGCGGGCTTCTTGATCCCGGTCCTGCAACTGTCGGCTTGGGCGGTCCAAGAAGTTCTCAAAAATCCTGGATTCCTTGCAGATCCACGTTTCGGACAATACCTTGTGAACACCCTTTTAGTCGCGACTGTCACTGCTTTGGCCTGCGTGACGCTGTCCATGATAGTCGGACATGGGGCACGCATGAGCGGAGGTCGGATCGTCGCGTCTGCAGTACAGCTGACAACCTTCGGTTACGCGGTCCCAGGAGCAGTGGTGGGTATCGGAGTGCTCATCTCCTTTGCCGTTTTAGACACTGCCGTGGAGAACGCTGGTATTGCCGGTGGCACAGGACTGCTGGTCACTGGATCGGTGCTCGGTATCCTCTACGCGTACGTCATCCGCTTCCTCGCTCCGGCGTATCAAGCGGTAGACGCGAGCTTCGCGAAAATTCCCCCGACCGTCACATTCGCGGCGCTGAGCTTAGGTGCTGCTCCGCGACGGGTTCTCGCCCGCGTACATGCGCCGCTTGCGCGGCCGGGGGTGGCTGTGGCCCTGATGTTAGTTGCCATTGACGCCGTCAAGGAGCTTCCCATAGTCCTACTGTTGCGACCATTTGGGTTTACGACGGCGTCCGTGTGGGTCTACGAGCTCGCACGTGAAAACTTCTGGGAAAAAGCATCGTTGCCAGCCCTGGTGATCGTTGCGGCCGCTGCCCTCCCCGTATTCGTCATCGTGCGGCACGCCCGTCGGACTGAGGAAGGCGGGCGGGTCAGCTCATGACCAGGCAGACGGTAGGCGTCCAGCGTCACCCCGACCAGGGAAAGGATTCTACGACCCTGCAGCTGGAAGGCGTTTCTAAACACTACGGACGATCCCCGGGCGTAATCGCCCTCGACCTGACCATCGGGTCTGGCGAACTGGTAACTCTCATTGGCCCCTCGGGTTGCGGAAAGTCGACTACGCTGCGGTTGGCCGCGGGCCTAGACCGGCCGGACACGGGCGTCATCCGCGTCGCCGGGGAGGTCGTGGCGGATAGCCGCCGTTTCGTGCACCCCGAGCAGCGCCGCGTTGGGCTTGTGTTCCAGGACCATGCGCTATTCCCCCACCTGACGGTTGCCCGAAACGTGGAGTTCGGCCTCGACCAGTTATCGAGGAACGAACGACGGGTGAGGGCCCGTGATGTGCTCGACCTCGTACAACTTTCTCACCTCGCAGACCGCTATCCCCATGAGCTTTCCGGAGGCGAGCAGCAACGCGTGGCTCTTGCTCGTGCGTTGGCGCCGCGGCCCGCCGTCGTACTTCTCGACGAGCCGTTCTCCAACCTGGACGAATCACTGCGCGCGCAGGTGCGCCGTGACACCGTCGCTACCCTTAAGGAAGCTGGAACCACGGGGGTCCTCGTTACTCACGATCAGACTGAAGCCCTGTCGGTCGGCAGCCGGGTAGTCGTTATGCGCAACGGCGTCATCGAGCAGGCCGATGTGCCAGAAAAGGTGTTCGAACAACCCGCCACCCGTTTCGTTGCCTCCTTCATGGGCGATGCTGACTTCCTACCGGCGCGCGTTCACCGGGCCCTGTTGACGTGCGAGATCGGGATTGTCTCTACCGTTCCTGGGTGGGCAGACAGCGACGTGAACGTCGACGTCGTACTCCGACCTCACGAGGTGTCCCTGAGACCGGACGCGAATGCTTCCGCCCAGGTCTACGCGGTGGACTTTCACGGCGCGTTCGTGCTTCACCATGTCCGGCTGGCATCCGGGCGGACCGTGCGTTCCTGGCAACCACACACCGTGCGCCACCCCGTAGGAACCGCGGTAGCGGTCTCGGTCGCGGCGGGTACTACGCCGACGTTGCTCCTGGGTGACCGCGCGATCACCTCGCCACCGCCGAGTGAGCCCCTGAAACGAAATCCATCGACCCTCTCAAGCTAAGTTAGGTTCGCTCTCTTGTTGATCAATTCTTCGACTGTGGCTCCACCGACCAGGCAATCCGATATCCGAAGCGCCTTTAGTGATCTTGCCCGGCACGGTGATCGCCCGGCTGTCATCACGGTTGACGGCGTCCTCACCTATCGGGAACTCGCTAGGCGCGTGGACGAGGTCGCGGCCCGCTTAGGCAGTGATCGTCGACTGGTACTACTGGCTGCCCGCAATAAGCTGGACTCCCTCATCGGCTACCTAGCCGCGTTATCTGCAGGCCATTCTGTCCTGCTGTCTGCGGCGGACAAGCCCTCAGCCCTCGAGTCTTTGACGGCTACCTACGATCCCGATGTAGTGCTGCACCCGGGTGACGGAGCCCCGATCATCGAGGAACGCCGGCCCGGATCACGACACAAGCTACATCCCGAACTGGCGCTGCTGCTTAGTACCTCAGGATCCACCGGATCCCCGAAACTCGTTCGTCTCTCATACATGAATTTGGCTGCGAACGCCTCGGCTATTGCCGAGTACCTTGGTATCGGGCCTGACGACCGCGCCGCAACCACGTTGCCGCTGCACTACAGTTACGGATTGTCCGTGGTGAACAGCCACTTGATGCGCGGGGCCGGCCTGGTACTGACGGACCTGTCGGTGGTGGATCCTTGCTTCTGGACACTTTTCAGGGAGAGCCAAGCAACCTCCTTCGCTGCAGTTCCCTACACGTTCGACCTCCTGGAACGTGTGGGCTTCTCGGACGCGGACCTGCCACGGTTGCGCTATGTCACCCAGGCCGGCGGTCGACTAGCGCCCGAAAAAGTTAGCTATTGGGCGTCCATCGCCCAACGCCGCAACTGGAAGCTTTTTGTAATGTACGGAGCGACGGAGGCGACCGCCCGCATGGCGTATCTTCCCCCGGATCTGGCCGAAGAGAACCCCGGCACCATCGGGGTTGCGATCCCGGGCGGTTCATTCCGTATCGATCCGGTAGACGGGCTATCGAATGGAGAACTGGTCTACACCGGCCCAAATGTCATGCTCGGCTACGCAGAACAGCCCGCCGATCTGTCGTTAGGCCGCGAAATCCACGAGTTGCGCACCGGCGATCTCGCTTACCAGCATTCGAACGGTCTATACGAGGTCGTAGGGCGGCAGAGCAGGTTCGTGAAAGTTGTCGGTTTGCGGGTGGACCTAGGGCATGTCGAACAGATCCTCGCTGATCTTGGGGTCACGGCGGCCGCGTCCGGGACCGACGGGGGCCTTGAGGTAACAGCCGAAGGTGAGCACGACGCCGGAATGCTGAGCAAGGTACTCGTTAGCAGGACGGGGCTCCCCCGCGCAGCCGTTGAGGTGCACACAGTCGACAACCTGCCACGGCTCGCCTCCGGAAAAATCGATTACCCAGCCGTGAGCCGAATTACTGCGTCTTCACCATTCGTTTCTGATCCACCGGTCTCCAGCACCGCCGGACCAAGCGATATCCGTCGCCTCTTCTCCGATGCTTTGGAGCGAACCGACGTCGGCGATCATGACACTTTCGTCTCCCTTGACGGTGACTCGCTGTCCTATGTAGCGCTTTCAGTGCAGTTAGAGCGCGTTCTCGGCACCGTGCCTTCCAACTGGCACCTCATACCCGTTCGCGAACTCGAACAATTAAAGAAACCCAGACGGTGGGCCCTAGTGGCCTTCCTTGAAACGTCGATCGTGCTGCGCGCCGCCGCAATCGTGTGCATCGTGGCCTGGCACGTCGGGCTCTTTGACTTCCAGACAGCCCATCTGCTCTTCGCCGTGGCGGGCTACAATTTTGCACGCTTCCAGCTCGCTGGAGAGCGAATACCGAGGATGCGACGCCATCTCCGAAGCCTAGCGAGAATTGTGGTGCCGTCGGTGGCTTTCATTGCCTTGGCACACCAACTCACCGATGATTACAGCGTTGCCAATATTTTCTTGTTGAACGCGATTGTTGGACCGCAGGAGGTCACCACCCAATGGCACTTCTGGTTTGTGGAGATGCTTGTCTACGTTCTCTTAGCTGTAACCGTTCTTCTGGTCGTCCCCTGGGCTGACCGGCTAGAACGCCTTGCCCCTTTTGGCTTCGCAATCGGTCTCCTTCTCTTAGGCTTGCTGAGCCGCTACGACATTCTCGACCCCGGCCTACCAAAACCCGGGCCCGTTTTTTGGCTCTTCGCCCTAGGCTGGACGCTAGCCATCGCCCGGACCCGCCCACAACGATGGGCCATCACAATAATCACCGTCGTCAGCGTGCCGGGCTACTTCGACGATCCCGTTCGAGACGCCACTGTCGCCGCGGGCATCCTTCTGCTGATCTGGGTTCCAGCGCTACCCTTACCCGCCTTGCTAAGCCGGGTGACCGGGTGGTTGGCCGCCGCCTCGCTGTACATTTACCTCACCCACTGGCTTGTTTACCCTCTCCTCCTCCCGCTCGGACCTACAGCTGCGGTGCTGGGCTCCCTCCCGGTGGGCGTTGCCTACTGGGCTCTATGCAGATGGCTGCCCTCTATCGCAGCACAAGGATACGCCGGTCTGATATCCAAGAACCGAGGGGAGCGCAACGATCGGGCAGCGACGTAAGTAATGTCGCGAGGAGCATCTGTTGTTAGGAGAGGATCAACGCCATACGCTCAAAAAGTTCCACCATGTTGCGCGAGTCAGGTGATCAATCAAGGGGCGGTTGCCACGTAGCGGATGAGCGGACCCGGTGGCGTGCTTAGACGGTGACCTTGACCCGTCGCTTGACGTCTCCCTCGAACATGAAGACAACTACACGGTCCAGTGGCGGACAGTGTCAGTGGACGGCCACCCGATCGAAGGCTCCTACACCTTCACTTACGCCCCGGAAGGCGCAGCCGCAGCCACCGAAGCCACCCCGGGCACCGAGGAAGAAGCAGGACATTCAGACGGCGAAGAAGCACACAACGATGACGCGACTGCAGAGGCAACGCCCGAGGCCGAAGGCGCCAGCGACCCCGAGACGGTAGACTCAGCCCCGGCAAGCCAAGAGGAAAGAACCGGCACCGGCATGATTATCGGCATCGCCGCCGTCGTTATCGTTTTAGCCGCCGCTGCAGCCTACCTCCTCGGCCGCAAGAACAGCGCCAAAACGTCTGAGCCGTGAGCGTATCTGGGGCGGGGTGGAAAGGTGACTCCATCCCACCTCAGTTCGAACCAAACAAAGAAGGCCTCCCCGGGGGAGCACTTCGAAGGGGCGTATGAGTATCCTTTATCTGTCACTGACGAAACTAGTTAGCGTGCGAATCCAATCCTCGAAGGCATCCAGGTGCGCGTCGTGCGACCCGTTGGAGAGATCGACCCGTCTTGCGTGTCGTCCACCGGTAACAAAGCGGCTCTTCTGGACACTTCCGCCGCAGGTGGGCAGGACAACGTGATCACTTCACAGTTTTGGCGGTTCCAAACTCAAAAGCGGTGCGGACTTTCGCGTCCTGGAACTCGCATCAGCGCAGATCCGCGCTAGTGCGTGGCTCCCAGTAGTGAGATCGTACGAGATTCTCAAGGCGCTCGGCCACCAGCCCGCCATCACCGCAGAGAAAACACGGGCGCACGTGGCTGTGAGACTGAAATCAGTTCGCATGCTGGAGACTGGCTGTGAGGGAAGCCCAGGAAGGAGACAGGACATGAGATTCCAGCCATACCGTTCATCATCAACCGGGTGCGAGGTGCGCGCTGTCCTCTTCGACACGTTCGGGACGGTGGTGGACTGGCGCGCCGGTGTTGCCCGCCAGGCGGAGGCCTTCGCCGCAGCATGTGGGCAGGACGTCGACGCGGAGGCGTTCGCCGATGACTGGCGCGCCCTCTACCAGCCAGCGATGGAGGCCATCCGTTCCGGATCCCGTGAGTTCGCCACGCTGGACACACTTCACCGCGAAAACCTGGACCAGGTGCTCCGCCGCCACGGCTTCGATCCGGACCGGCTGGATCCAGGGCCCCTGGAACAGCTGAACAAATCATGGCACCGCTTGCCCCCATGGCCGGATAGTGTGGAGGGTCTCGCCGTCATCCGCCGCAGTTACATAGTGGGCCCCCTCTCCAACGGCAACACCTCGCTGCTGCTGGCCATGGCCAGGAATGCGGGCTTGCCGTGGGACGTGATCATCGGCTCGGACATGACGCGCACGTACAAGCCGTTGCCCCAGGCTTATCTTCGGACCGCGGAGTTCCTGGACCTCCGGCCCGGCGAGATGATGCTCGCGGCCGCCCACAACAAGGACCTCCATGCAGCCCGTGAGGCGGGGCTGGCGACGGCGTTCATCGCCCGCCCTACCGAATACGGCCTGGGTCAGGTGGCGGACCTGGCCCCGGAGAGTGACTGGGACCTCTCGGCGTCAAGTATCCCCGAACTGGCAGGCAGGCTCATAGCCTAAAGCCGCATATCAGGTTACACACCCGGTGGAGCGAACCGTACCTGGTTTGATGCCGCTTCCTTTTTGTGAAGGATAGCGATTATGCCCAAGCGATACCCCCAGGATCAGAGTCAGCGTGCCGTGCGGATGGTCCTGGACCACCTCATTGAATACGACTCCGTTTTTGCCGCCTGTTCCGCCATCGGACCGAAGCTGAATATAGGCAGGGAGTCAGAGCGCCGGTGGGTTCTTCAGGCCCAGATCGACGCTGACGAACGACCAGGGGTAACCAGTGCCGAACAGACCCGGATCAGGAATCTGGAGAGCGAGATCCGGGAACTGCGGGAGGCAAACGAGATCCTGAAGAAGGCCTCGATTTTCTTCGCGAGGGAGCTCGACCCTCGCCGCCGTAGATAGCCGGATTCGTCGACGAACTACGTGCCGACGGCCACGGGGTCGAGCCGGCCTGCAAGGTCCTGCGCGAGCCGGGCGTGCAGGTTGCCCCGCGGACTTACCGGTCTTGGAAATCCAAAGCACCCGCTGCCCGGACGGTCTCGGACGCTGCTGTCATCAATGCGCTAAAAGGTACTGCGGAGAAATCGGAGTCCTTGTACGGGCGGCGGAAAATGACAGCCTGGCTGCGCAGAGAAGGCCATGTCGTGGCCAGATGTACCGTGGACAGGCTGATGCGTGATGAAGCCATGAACGGCTCGTTCGCGGCCGGAAACCTAAAGCCGGCGCTACAACGCAGGATTCCCGGCGGGCCCCGGACCTGCTGAAGAGGAACTTCACCGCTGCCCGGCCCAACGCCGTGTGGGTCACTGACTTCACCTACGTCAGAACGTGGGCCGGCTTTGCGTATGTGGCCTTCGCGATTGATGTGTTCTCCCGGGCGATCGTGGGCTGGCACACTGCCATGATCAAGGACACGGACATGGTGCTTACCACCTTGAAAATGGCGCTCTGGCGCCGGGACCAAGCCGGAACGCCAGTCCCTGAGGGCCTGGTCCATCACAGCGAAGCCGGGTCCCAATACACCTCGATCCGTTTCGAGGAGGCACTACTGTTCGAAGGCCTGGCAGCTTCCGTCGCGACCGTCGGCGATGCGTACGACTGTCAGTTTGTTTCTGTCGGGTCGAGACTGATCCGGTAACCCGGCCGGCGCGGTCTGACTCTTGCTTACGATCGGCCCGATAGGTGCCTTTGCGTTGATCTGTCGACCGTCCGGCTGGTCTTGCAGTAAGGGCTGTCGCCTGTCGGATGTGACCTGATAGGAGCCTGGAGCAGACTTTGCGAGCGTCCCCGTGACAGTCCTGTCCACCCGCTGGCGACAGCGTGATTCCACGCCAACGGGCAGAAGGACAGGACACGATGACGGATCTCACCTCGACGCGATCGGGCCACATTGTGGTCGCGTCGACACGCACAAACACATCCACGTAGCCGCCGTGATGGACACGATCGGTGGCATCCTCGCGACGCTGACGATCCCGACCGACACCGGCGGGTTCCGGCAGCTACTGGCTTGGGCGGAAGAGTTCGGTCAAATCCTCGCGTTCGGGATCGAGGGCACCGGCTCCTACGGAGCCACGCTGACCTGGTTCCTGCGCCGACACGACATCAAGGTCGTCGAAGCCGGCCGCCCTGACCGGCGGCTGCGGCGCGCGAATGGCAAGTCCGACACCCTTGATGCGAAAAAACGCCGCCAGGAGCGTGCTTGCAGGATTCGCGACCGCAATCCCGAAGACCGCAGACGGCGCCGTCGAAATGATCCGACAGCTGAAAGTCGTGCATGATTCCGCGGTCGTCAACCGTTCCTCAACAATAATCATGATCAAAGCGATGCTGGTCCACGGCTCGGACGAGCTGCGCCGCGAGACGAACAAAATCTCACCTCCCAGGCTCGCCCGGCACCTCGCAGGCTCACGCCCGCGGAACCTGAACACTCCCGACGACGCGCTGCGCCACTCGGTCCGCACCCTAGCGCGACGCTGGCTCGCCCTCGACGCCGAAGCCAAAGAACTTGAGGCCCTGATCGACTCCCTCGTACGTCGCACCGCCCCGCAGCTCCTCGAGCAATTCGGGATCGGAGTCGACACCGCTGCCGAGATTCTCATCGTCGCCGGAGACAACCCTGAACGGATCCGCTCCGAAGCCGCCTTCGCTAAACTCGCCGGAATTGCCCCCGTCCCCACGGGTTCAGGGATGACCAGCGGAAAGCATCGCATCAACCACGGCGGGCATCGCCAGCTCAACGCCGCAATCTATCGAACGGTCATCGTCAGAATGAGATTCCACGAACCGACCATCGCCTATGTCGCCCGACGGACCGCAGAGGGCCGGAGCAAACGCGACATCATCCGCTGCCTCAAACGCTACGTCATCCGTGAGGTCTACCACCTCATCAAACCGAACCCGCCAACCGGCGAAATCAGGAGTTGACAACTATAGGAGCTCCAACGCCCTCTCGGAATCCACGATTGGTTTGTACAAGAACGAATGCGTCCGTAAAAACAGTCCCTTCATGACAGGCCCGCTCAAGCAGTTGGCGGATGTTGAAAAGGCAACCATGAACTGGGTCCACTGGTACAACACAGAGCGGCTCCACAGCACCTTGGCCATGGTCCCGCCCGACGAGTTCGAGCAAAACTATTATGCTCAAATAGACGCCTCGTCAGACGACCAGGCCATCAGCAAGAAGACGGCCTAAAACCCGGTACGGTTCAACCTGGGAGTTTTCATAACTGAGTACCCAGTAAAACTTCACCACAGGCTGATTGGACTCTCGAACCATCAGTTGAATCTCTATGATGTTGCCAGTTCCCGACTCAACGGGTAGACACAGGGAAACGGTGGCGTAGCGGCTCTTAGGCCACCCCGAGCGTGCTGATGCGTTGTAAAAGCCAATGGATCAGAAACCGGGTGGCCGGAGAATGGACTCCTTGCGGTGCGTGTTGAAGGGCATGCCATGATTCGACTTCCGGATTGGGGTCGGCGTCGGCAATAAACGAGGTCAATGGGCATTCGGAGATTGCCAACGGGTGGGGAGCACCTAGACGTGCGAACTGCCAATGGTAAGCCAAGGCACCCATCGGGGTCTGAACTGAAGATTGGAATGATTGACGCTCGAATGATTCAGCCCACCGGATGCAGCCCTCCGGGGTCATAGGTTTGGCGAAGTGATAGCCCTGGCCATACGGGGCGCCGAGAATTGTCACGGCCTCAGTAAGGCTTTCATCTTCCAGCCCCTCCACAACGACGTCCACCCCCAGGTCCCTGCCCAACTGGATCAGAGTTGCCATCATGCTGAGCGTTTCCACCGGCCTGTCATAAACGTGGAACAACAATCCACGATCAAGCTTGACTGCACTGAAGGGAAATGAAGAGAGTCTCTGCAGGCTGATGTAACCGGATCCGAGATCGTCCATGGCTAGCCCCACCCCCAAACCGACAAGATTTTGCAACGCTAACCGTTGTTCCTCAAGGTCCATGGCTTGGGACTCCAGCAATTCCAGCCCCAACCGTTTAGGCGCAATGTTATGAAGCTTCAGCGAGTCCTCGATCAATGCGGGCAGTTCGCGATCTCGCAAGATCTCCGGCGGCAGGTTAACAGCCACGCCGTGGCTGAAACCTTCCCGGTCCCAGGTAGCAAGGACCTCCAACGACTGATTAAGGACACCAGCGAACAGGACCTTTAGATCCTCAGGATCGAAATGGGGTAGAAAATCGTCAGGATAGCTGATCATCCCGTCGGGTAGCTTCAGGCGTGCCAACGCTTCAAAAAGGCTGATCGACCCGTCCCGGAGATTCAGCACAGGTTGAAGATCGATCACAATGTTTCCGGTCCTCAACGCTTCTCGATAAACTTCTGAATTGGCCGCCCCCGTGCCAGAAATTCCGGTAACCATTCTTCCGGTGACCTGACCATCCGCGCCACCTGCCAGGGAATAGCCGGATCTCTTCCACCATTGCGCCGGCGGCTCTGCACGTCTTTTGGCCACATAGAGCGCCTCATCGGCACCACGCAGGACCGCCTGGCTATCCAAGCCGTCGGGAACAATGACAACTCCCAAGCTCATGCCAATACTTATCCGGTGAGAATCAACGGTGAATTGCTCCTCAACAGCTTGATGGACGCGATCCAAGATGTTCGGCAGGTCGGTGTCTGAAGTACCAGGAATGATGTTGCCCAAGATCAGGAGAAACTCATCCCCTCCCATCCGGGCGAGCACATCACCTTCACGTAAATAGGAGAGGACACGGACCGCCCATTGCTGCAGCACAGAGTCTCCAGCAGCATGCCCGAAAGTGTTATTGACACTTCGGAAGTCATCCAGGTCTATCAAACAGACAGCCACCGTTAGACCACCCCGAGGGTAGCTTTTCACCACTTCATCGACAGCCCGCTCTGCAGCGCTACGGTTTAAAAGTCCCGTCACATGATCGCGCGTAGCCTGAGCCTCTAACTGATTCAGCAACGCCACCCGATTGCTAATATCACGCTGAACGCTAACGAAATGAGTGACAGCAGACCCGGCACCGACCCGCATCGGAATGATCTTCAAAGCCGACCAAAACGCCGTACCGTCCCGACGGTAGTTCAGAAGCTCTCCCTCAAAAACCTCACCCGACGCCAGGACATGTCTTATCTGCCGTGTAACGGCGGGATCACTGCCCGGACCCTGCAACACACGGCAGTTGCGCCCAATCATCTCTTCAGACGCATACCCAGTCATCGCTGTGAACGAAGCAGAGATATACCTAACAGTCTGCGAGGCATCAGCAATAACAGCGATATCAGCGGTCGCTTCCCTAGCTGCAGCCAGCACCGCACCGAAGGAAACCCCCAGACTGTCGTCTTCATCCGGACTATTGTCGTCATCCAAGATCTTGTGCGTCTGCGGAACCATTGTTTCCTATAGTGAGACCGAACCAACAAATACCATGCAGCATAAGCTACGGACTCACTAACCTTAGGCGGATATTACCTCCCGGCATGGTTTGCTACGCACGCCCGGGACTATCCCATAAACGCCGGATACACCGTTTATGGGATAGTCCCTCTACGAAACGTTGATCTAGGGTGCTTCTGCTGCGGGTCCTTACCCACGCGGCGTGTGGCTGAGGTTTCCGCTTTTACTTTCTAGGTGTTGATCCGCGAGTCCGTTTCCGTCGTTAGTACTTGAGCGTCAGTTGGTGAGGTTTCGGTGTTCGTCCGGTAGCGGTAGGTGGTGCTTTCGTCCTGGACCACGAATGTTTCGACGTCGCTTCTGGCCCAGTAGAGGACGAGAAGGCCGTACCGTTCGGCGAGTTTAGCCAGTGTCGCGAAGGTGGTGACGTCGATGACGGGCCGTCCTTGAGGGGCGGGCATCGGATGTACTCGGACCAGGAGCGCGGAGTAGCGGCGGCGGATGGCTGCGCCTTCATCAGCTGGTGTGTTCCGGCGGGCCAGCAACGTCAGAGTGGTGCCTCCAACAAATGCCAGCAGGAGTAAGGCTGCCGAGAGGATCCGACCGTTTGCAGCGGTGAGGTTCCAATCCTCGGGTCCTAAGGTCCGCGGAACGGAGAGCGTTTGGCTTACCGGGGCGTCGTTGATGACGGTGAGGGCACCCGCTGCGCCGGGAACGCTGAGCACCAGAGGCGCTAGTTCGAGTGTGAGCGCCGGTTCGAAGTCCGGCCCCGCTGCGGTCTGCACCCGAGGAGTGAGGGTAATTAGTATCGGGCTTTCTGGAAGACCGGTGACGGCCGACGCTGCCTGTGCTTTGTCCTCGAACGTTTCTAGATCCAGCTCTACGGTGCCTTCATACTGAGTGCCCAAGAACGAGGTTGTAGTTTGGAGAGGAATAGTGGTGCGCCATCCGCCGGGGGTGGACAGTTCAGCGGACACGGTAACGCTGCCCGGTTCGCCTTGGTAGGCGAAGTGCACATCAACGGTATCAGCGAGGGAACGGAAAACTGGATCCGGGGACTCAGCCACAGTCCCGTCATAGGCTGGGCTGTCACCGACGTCCGCGGTATAGGAGAATTCCATCCGAGCACCGCTGACCGGTTCAGCAGCAGCAGGCTGATTAGGCGGTCCGGTCCACGCCCAGACGACAAGCGCCGAGGCGATGATTGCGAGGATCAAGGTCAGGGCGGCGTATACCCGCAGCATGGGCGATAGCGCCCATGCGGCGGCGCTGAAGCCGGTTCCGGTAACAGTGTGGCGGGACATCTCCGCCCTCCTTTGTCTACTTTGTCTGCGTCTGCGTCGGGTTATAGTTGTCCCGCCGCCGACCATCAGCGCGAAAGTCATCAGGGCCAGCATCGGCGGGCTGGCCAACCGATCCAGCCACACCCCACCCTGCGGGACATGCAGAAACTCCCGGCCGACGAGGTCTTTGGCGGAAGGCTTCACCGTATCGACCGACTGACTGTTATCGCCTTGAAATACGAAAGCGTTTTGATCGCCGCCGATAATACGGTGCAGCACAACCTCGTTGCTGCCAGGCAGCCGGTAGGCGGCTATTTGACCTACGGAATACGACTGTGCGCGGACAGTGACCACTAGGTCCCCGTCGTAATAGACCGGGTTCATGCTGACACCGTCTGTGGTGACTACCGCAGTCTGGCCAGCGAGAATCGCTACCCCGATAACCGTCAAAAACACGGTCGCGGCGGCAAGAAAACACACCGCCAGACGACGGAACAGCCGGTTCAGCATACAGTGGCTTTCATACTGATGTGGAGACCTTTGGGATGGGCCCGCGAGCGAGAGGTGCGGGCCCATCCCAAAGGTTGTGGGACTAGCTAGGGACGGTGACAGCGGCGCTGGTCACACCGGACTGGCTCAAACCGGTCCCTGGGCTGCAGGTGGAAACGAACGTAGTAGCACTGATGGGTGTGCAGGTGAAGGCCGTCGCCGTGCCGCCGGTGAGTGCAATGGTGGGGGTTTTCCCGCCCGTTGCGTCGGCGAACGTCAGTGTGACGGAGTTGACGGCGGTTTTCGTGTTATCGGTGTACCCGTAGACCAGGCTGCTCAAAGTAGCGCCCGTAACGGACTGACTGACAGTACCGCCCACGAACTGGGTCGAACCAGCGGTGTTACTCAGACCGGTCCCGGTAAGCGCGGAACCGCCAGCGAAAGCCAAGCCAGCAAGGGCAAGAGCAGCGACGAGTTTGGTGGATTTCATCATAGTTTTTCTTCTCTCAGTTTCAGTAGCCCGGCGAACCCCCAGCGGGTTCCGTGGCTTTGCGTCCCCGGTTCACACCGGGTTTGCCGTTTTAGTGAGGATGCATCACAACGGAGAAGAAGAGACTGGAAGCGGATCCCCTAAACCGGCGCTGTGCGGGTGTGCGACCGCGTCAAATCGGATGAAACAAGTCCGATCGAATCCGAGACACTTTCTGAAGTTACAGGGGAATAAATCCAGAGACACCATACTTTGTCAATCCTGCGCAAACCCTCGACAAAACTGCTGAATTCTTCGACCAACCGGTTCGATTTTCTCGCGGGCCGAGGATTGGAAGGACGGCGGCTGCACTGGATTGCTGGCAGCGGGTAAATGTCCGTTCCAGCGTTTAGCGTAGTGGTGCCGTGGATTGCTGTACGGCTCCGTTCCCACCGTAAATACCGTTTATGAAAGCCGACAAGGTTGACTGAAGTCCCGTGGGAACGTCGGGACAGCACAGGAAGCGCCCCGCGGGCCCATGCATGCTCAACTACGTCAATAACACCCTGTTAGGTCACCCGGTCCCGGAGACGGTGCGCGTTGGTTGCGGCGGAGCGGCGGTCCTCAAGAGATGGCGGGTGAATCTGGTTAGTTTTGCACAGCCAGGGTTTTGTTCTGCCACGGCGGGATGACGAGGAGAAACATAATTGCCCCAATTATGGCGGCTGCCGCGAAGATGGTACTCACGTGTGTCGGAACTGGTGTGCCGTTGTACATGGTGACGCCGACCGCAATCAGTGCGACCGCGAGAACAATCAATGCCACTGCATTCTGCCGCCGCAGGCCGGCCATCAGCAAAAGGGATGGAACGATGTACCAGATCATGCTTGCCGTGCCCATCGAATTGATCTGGCTGATGATGTCTGCGGTCCCCGGTATGGCAGCAACCAAGAACCGATAAAACATTGAAGCGCAGTGCAGAACCAGTCCCATGAGACCCACTGCGGCCAGGGCCAAGTCCAGCGCAGTCAATCGTGTTGCAGCCCTAATCAACGGAAGTCCTGGAATCAATAACCGCGAGAGCAGCATCAGTAGGAGAACCAAGGCGAGGGCCACCATAAATCCAGTAGACATATCCACACACTACAAGGACTATTACGCCCGGTGCAGACACAGTATTGTGCGGGTTGTTATGTGTCCTGGATTACAGAAGCTAACACCTTGAACCGCCTACCGTTAGCGGGAAAAGATCCCTCGCCCACGAAAAGGTAATCCCATGACCACCTCACACCGTGCCTCCCGAACAGATAATACGTCGCACCCCCGCGCCGCTGCTTCCCTGTCCACCAGGGTGATGGCAGGTGTCATCGGGGGTCTGGCCGGCGGCGCCGTCTTCGGGGTGCTCATGGCGGTCATGGGCATGCTGCCGATGATCGCCTCTCTGGTTGGATCCGATTCGGCGGTGATCGGGCTGGGTGTGCACCTGGTAATT
>NZ_JBTNDE010000031.1:0-21481 GCF_054511155.1 Arthrobacter glycogeni
GACTTGTCGCCACCGCGGTTCTCCAGCGACGCCGTTGAGCATTACCGTGGGCCCGACGACGGTCGGGGACGCATGCGCCAACGCGATCATCGCGGCGACCGTTGGCGGCCACACAGCGTGGGCGCCACACGAACGGGAGGCCGAACCTTTGACGGACATGCCAGGTGAGCCCTTCAGTTGCCTCAACGCCGTGGAACTCTTCACGGACCTCACGGCCGAGGACATGGCGGCCATCGACAGGGCCTCCCCGCCTCGGACCTTCTCAAGCGGGGAACTGGTCTTTAGCCAAAGCCAACCTGTCACCGCGTTGTTTATCCTCAAAGCCGGAAGAATCCGCGTCTTCAGGGTCACAGAGGGCGGCAAAGCCCTCACCATCGCGATTCTTGAACCGGGCGCCGTCTTCGGCGAAATGCTGTTGGTCGGTCAAAGAATGTACGACAATTACGCCGAAGCCATCGAAACGTCAGTAATTTGCCAGCTCAGCGTGGTCCAAGTCGAGGAACATTTACTCTCCAACCCCAAGGTCGCCATCAAGATCTCACGCCTGCTCGGCGAACAGGTCGCCCGGCTCGAGGAACGACTCACCGACATGGCGCTGCGGCCGCTAGCTGCCCGCGCAGCCTCGACCCTGCTCAAAATAGCTGAATCCGCGCCCAAACCCCGATTCAACAGCTCCCTGTCCGTGCGGCTCACCCACGAACAACTCGCCGGACTCCTCGGAGTTACCCGGGAAGCAACCAGCAAAACCATGTCCGACCTCGCAACCCACCACCTCATCCGCCAAGGACGCGGCAGGATCATCATCGAAGACCTCCCCGGCCTAAGACAGCTCGCACGAAAAACCACATGACTGAACCGCCCCGGGTTAAGCGGAGCCGCGGAAAAACCGGCCTCGGTTTACCGCGCGTCGCTAAGGAATCTTACGGTCCGCTGAATCTGTTAGCGGCCATGAATCCACAGGACCGGATGTCAAGGGCCATCAGGAACTGACCATAAGCGGCAGTATTTGTGACCGTTGGTGGCGAGTTTGTGGTGGAGTTGGCCGCCTGGTCGATGGTTCTAGTTCAAGGCGTTGATTCCTTTCCCAGCGAGGGCCTGGGTGAGGCGGACTGAGCGCCGCTGGTTTCGCAAACATGTGCGTGGTGATAACTGGGTGGTCCTTTCGCTGACCAGCTGATGGCAATATTCTGTGGGCGTGGCCCTTCCAGCAGGTATCGAGGCGGAGGACCCCGAAGACTGAGGTCCGTGCGTTTCCACGGCGGAGTGGAAGCTGATGTACCTGAAGGGGCTCACCATCGACCAGATCGCCCGGTACTGCCGGGTGCCAACCAAACGTGTCCGCCGAGTCATTCAAGGTTTTGAGAAGACTCACCCTGAGCTCGCAGGTAAACGCCTGGTCCTCAATGATCGTCCCGCTCCCCCGACAGCGGCCGAGCTGCTACGAAAACCGCCACGGCTCTCCTGGGACGCAAGGCTGAAGGAAGCCAAGGAGTTCCGCCGACGGCGCCAGCGAATGCCTCGCATTCTTTCCAAAGACCCCGTGGAGAACCGGCTTGCTGTGTGGATCGCGGCCCAACGCAAACAAATCCGTAACGGCTCCATGAGCCCTCACCGAAGGGAACTGCTGCAGGCGGCCCTCGGAGACTGGATCGGTCCGCCACGACCCGAGGTTGAAACCCATCTATGGGACCGGCGACTGGCTGAAGTCGCTGATGTCATCGCCCGAGAAGGACACCCGCCCCGATTCCGACGAGGAGTCGGCCGGTCCGAGAACACCTTGGCAACGTGGCTCGTCACCCAGCGTGGCCTCCATCACCGCGGCACCTTGAATCCCATCCGGCGAACGCTACTAGATGAGCGCATTCCTGGATGGGATACCGGCTGGCGGTGAAAACCCTTACCCCAAGAAACACGCGGCACCATCCAGCACCCGGTCCGTACCGGTCCGCAGTCCACGAAAGGTACGGGTGTGATTCGATGATGGCCAGGACACGTAATCCGGGGCAGTCCCTCCCCCTACTACGGTGGCCCGGGACGAAGGCGCTTGCCGGTAACCGTGAACGCCTGACCTACTTGTACGACCAGGCCTAGGTCCAACCCTCGGGCCTGGTCGGCGAGATCGTGTTGCCACCCGAGGGAAGACCGCCCCGGCCCACAATTCGCCCGGACCCCTTATCCGCCGGATTCACTCGCGCGGGCAGGCCGATTTCGTACTGACCAGTGTGAGACGCGAACATAGGTCGTGGTGGAGTTGCACACGAACGACATCGCTGCACGTCGTTCGCAGACCACAGCGTTATCAGGCACCGAAAGGCTCATGTCGAGCGATTAGTGGCCCAGTCCGGCCCCTTTGAGATCTCATACGGTATCTTAGGCTAAAGGGACGGCCTCGGTTACCGTTCTCTCTCCGTTGTTTATGAGCTCCGTCTGACCGCACGGCGAGCTACCACTGGGGGAATCGTCTTGAACACATCCGGCGGCGCGCAGCTCAACCCTATCCGGGACAGTACGCCGGGCCTATGGAACACCTGAGGTTGGAAGCATTCAAAAGTAATCCCACCGGCGTGAACCCTGGAGAACACGAAGGGCTATCAGGGCTTCTTCTCCGGATAGGGGAAGGAGACCATGAAGCATTTGCGGACTTCTATCGCTTAACATCTCGCCGGGTCTATGGGCTTGCTCGCCGGACCATCGTCAACGCTGAAATAGCGCAGGACACGACTCAGGACATCTATCTGATCGTGTGGCAGGACGCCCGCAAATATAATCCGGCCCTCGGCAGCGCCATAGCGTGGCTGATGATGATCACCCACCGCCGGGCCGTTGATAAAGTCCGCTCAGAACAAGCCATCATCAACAGGGGAGCACGTTGGGTAACCGCGAGCCACAGCCCGGACTACGACGTGGTGGCCGAAACCGTGACGACGCGAATCGAAGCTCAAACCGTTGTCCAGTGCCTGGATATCCTCTCTCCTCGCCAGCGTGAAGCGATCGACCTTGCTTACTACGATGGTCTGACCTACAGCGAAGTCGCCGACCATTTGTCTATACCGCTACCGACCATCAAAAGCAGAATCCGAGACGGGCTCAAGAGCCTTCGAACCTGCCTGGACGGGGACGAAACCAAGTGAATCCATCCGGACAAAACCTGGTACTATCCCACGGGGAAACCCTACTAATGAGTGACCCGGTACGACGCCTCCCCGATTTGGAGTCAACGCGCTCCCACCTCGTGCGCACCGTGTTGAGCATCCTTGAAGCTAGCGTTAGCGCCCGTTCGATCGGTGATCCAACTGCACACCCTCCGGCAGACGCACAGCGACTCCTCAGCGCAGCGATCCGCGACCTCATTGACGTGGACGACCAACTGGATAATGCCCGAAACCCATTCTGCGGCAGCAAGAACGAACACACCGTCCGGTACGCCCTGGGACGCTCGGATTCACCCATGACGGTCTCCACCTACACCTACGAATCCCTGCCGCCGGCGGAGCGCAACGCCCTCCCAGGCGCTGAGGAACTCTCGGCAGCCTTCGACCAGATCGACCCACCAACGGGCACGAACGGATAAAGCACCACCGCACCCACATGTAGACAGCTAATAGCCGGCCTGCGGTCCGAGAGGGGTGTGGGTGTGATTCGATGGTGTTCATGACAAGTACTCCCCCACTGCGGTGGCACGGGACGTCGCCCGGTTGCGGGCAGCGTTGCAGGAGACACTGCCCGCGAAGAGTGCCTCGAACCTGTTGGTGGGAACGTGGAATGTCCGCGCGTTCGGGGACCTGACCATGAAGTGGGCGTCCGCGGGACAGGATTCACCCAAACGGGATTTCCACGCCATGGCGTGCATCGCGGAAATAGTATCCCGCTTCGACGTCCTCGCCCTGCAGGAGGTCCGCCGGAACACCACCGCCCTGCACCACCTGATGTCCCTGTTAGGTCCGGGGTGGCGGTTTATCACCTCCGATGTCACCGAAGGCGCTGCCGGTAACGGTGAACGCCTGACCTACCTCTACGACACGGCCCGGGTCCAACCCTCGGGCCTGGTCGGTGAGATCGTGTTGCCACCCGGAACCGACGGCCCGGTCCCACAATTCGCCCGGACCCCGTACGCTGCCGGATTCACCCGCGGGCAGACCGGATTCGTACTGACCAGTGTGCACGTGCTGTGGGGTGAGCGGCCCGCTGACCGGTTACCTGAACTGACCGCGTTCGCGCAGTGGATGCGGGATTGGGCTGAACGCCCCGATGACTGGAACGAGAACCTCCTCGTTCTGGGAGACTTCAACCTCGACCGCATCGGGGACCCCCTGTATGAGGCATTCGTGTCCACCGGGCTATGGGCGCCCACGGAACTGGACACTGTGCCGCGGACCATCTTCGACAACACAATACCAGGCACTTCTACGACCAGATCGCCTGGTTCTCCGAACCCGACGGCACGAGCATGCTCCACACCCTCACCTATACCGGCGGGGCCGGGCACATCGACTTCCTGCCCCACATCCTCACCGACCTGACGAAGAACGAGGTGTCTTGGCGGATCTCCGACCGCTACCCCCTCTGGACAGAATTCACCATCTAGAACTGGCCGTCTGAGCTCACAGGCCGTTCATGACCCAGAGTTTATTGACCCGGGGTTCGGGTCGGCAGATGCGTGGACTTTCGCTGTCCTGGGCTAGGGGTTCCTTCCCTGGACACGGGTGGCTATCAGGTTAAGGCTTCCGGGTTTCTGCCGGGTGAACCCGAACCGTTCATAGATCACAGTGATTTTCTCCGATGCCGCTGTGACCAGGATCGGGGTGCCCGAGGGAACGAACCTCTCAATTGCTGCCTTCGCGAATACCAGACCGTCCCGGTCCGTACCGGAGGCCGAGGCTAGTGCCTGTGCCACCCAGTACGGGCCGGCGGGCCGGCTCAACATGGCTTCTACCGCCGCGGACAGGCTGCCTCCCGTCGAGGATGCAACAAGTACCAACCCGATGATCAGCCACAGCGGTATCAGTAACCCCACCCATGGCTGGACCGCATCATCGAGACCAGTCAGCACAATAAGCCAGAGAAACAGTCCGCCGATAATACCCAGGAAGACCGCAGCTATGGCTGTGGCCCGCCGCAGAGTTTTCACCGGATTCCGTGCCTCCGTCAAAAAGATCACAGCATCCCGGCCAGGTGTGGTGATCACATCCCCTGCCGGCAGGTAAACCAGAAAGAGGAGCACCATGACCGGCATCATCAGCACTGCCCGCACCCGTTTGCCTCTCATGGCTTTAGGGCTTCTCCCGCGGGCCAAGGCCAGTGAGATGTTCCAACTCAGAGGGAACAGATCAGCGATGGCCGCACGCCTGACTATCAGCTGATCCCCCGCACCATCGGTCATGATGATGACTCTACTGAGGTCCGCGAGCTGTTAGCAGGGCCCGTAGTATTTCTGTCTCAACAGGCATAACAGACGGCTGACCTGGCGTGCCGTCGGGTGGACACTCCGCTTCCTAATATCAAACGTATGTTCTATTTTTAATAGTCCACCGGCTTCCGGGTGTGGGTCCGAGCCGTCACCCCTTACGGCACCGGAAGAGCTGTAGGCAGCGTCTCTTCACCTTGCTCGTTGTTTCGGGTGGAAAGGCGGTGGGGTAAGCGCCACCGGCCGTGCGGCCGAACCGCAGGAACGTGGCGAGCCTCTAGAAGAGCCGTGGTGCTGTCTTCGAACACGGTAGCTTCTCAGCAGAACAACGGGACTACCGGCGTCATGCCGTGACGGCAACCCGTACCCATGAATGACCAGAAGCATCTTCGCTGTTCGTCATTCTGATCCCCATCATCGCTGGGCGGGACCTCCGCGCAACCAGGGCGCGAGGCGCCGGGAGTGGGCCAAATTTTCGTTCGGCGCTCCTCCGTCGCTTATTTCCTCGCGAAATTTCGGCCCGCTACCGGTTCCCCAAGTTGCACTCCGGCCCCTCGTACCCAGCAGTGAATCCTCTATCAGAACGGCATCAAGGAGCGACACGGTTAGCTACCTCCCGAGCGTTCCTCCCCACCAGGAGGGGAACTCGGTGAAAAACTTTTACCAAAGTCATGTATCACCACCGCAACTCCTCCATGAATAAGTAAGAAGGCCAGCAAGGGCTTCACAAGCGAAAGGGGCAACCCAACCACTGGACCACACAACACAGCCACCAAAACGGTCCCACCCATGTTCACAATATGAGCCGGTTTGTGCACAGCCAGAGGCCAAAAGAGCCTCTGACAAGGGAAAACACGTGCCCGAAATGGGACTTGAACCGGCTTCACCCCCTTGCAAACACTGGCCTCCCCCGAAAACCTCCCCAAACCGGCCCAATCCGGCCCCGATACGCCCCAGTCCGACACCCAAGGTGTGCACATTGTGCACACCCCCTTTTTTTTGCCCTCCCCTGACCCGCATTTGATGGCCGTGTGCGCCCCTGTCGAGCGAGCAACCCCATGCCCCATGACGGTCTGCCAGACCCGACGTCGGTGCGTTCAAAAGCCCTCGCGACTGGACTGGATAGCTACCAGCAAGACCGCCTTTCACAGGTGCTACATAGATCACCGTCATGGAAATCATTTCTCCTTTCCGAACATCTCATGGATATGCGAGAAAGAAACTACGTGACTAAAGAAGTGGCTACATCTCGGTGACAGTTCGGCGATCGGCACAACGCAAGGCCCGCCCATGAATTCAGACAGATCCATGAAACCGGAATCCAGAACCAGCAGTAATCTGAGCGATGGGCGTTTCACTTTTCCCTCAAATGGACTTACTGAAAAGGCGGCGACCTGCGGCGGCGCCACTGGTACGCAACCATATCGTTCCCACGACTGGCAGAAAGGGAACTTAGGAGCATAATTCATCCGCCTCTGTATTTCCGCCGCGGAAAGCTTGATGGGAAAGATCTCACGCTTTAACCAAACACTCACAAGGGTTTATCACGTCACGCCATAGGTCCTGGTCCACGGTTGGCCTTGTCAAGGTCATCAGGACCCAGGGTGACGGGTTGATCTGAGACCACCGAACGCTTTTCACTCTGTTCGGACCGTACGGTTGGGTGCATGACTAGGGGGGTCGTGTTCCCTTGGCGGAGGCAGAGTGATCGAGCAACGACCAGCACCTGCAAGCGAACGCGACACGTCGGCGCCCCGGTCCGATAAGGCTGGACATCTCGTTGACACCGTCATCCCGTAGCTCCGGCCGCGCACCCGAACGGTCACCGACCGGTGCGGGCAGCGAGGAGTCGACGCTCTGCGTCGTTCGCTGTCAGTTCGAGGGCGCGCAGATCCGAGGCGAAAGCCTCGTCGTCGCGTCCGAGCCGACGCAGCAGGTGCGCGCACGGCATGCCAGAGGTGGGCACGCGACAGCTTGCCCTCCAGGGCGACGGCACGGTTAAGCCGCACAACGGGCGACGCGTCGTAGCCGAGCAGCAGGTCATACAGCACAAGCACCTGCAGCCAGTCGGTCGCGGCCGCGGTTTCGGCATCCGTGTGGCAGGCGGCGATGGCGGCTTGTAGCTGCCACCGGCCGGGGCGGCGCAGTCGCGCGGCTCGCTCCAGCTCGACGCGTCCCAAGGTGGCGATCTCTGTTGCAGGTCTGGACCGCTTTGGGTTCGTTACTATCGGATGCCTTCCATTTTGCCGTCCTCAACATACCCTATACCCTAGGGGGTATCAGGATGGTGCCAGTCGACGGCGAGAGAAAGACGTTATGTGCCGTGCCGTGATATGCAAAAAATGTGGAAAAACCACCTGGGCCGGGTGCGGTCAGCATGTGCACCAGGTCCTACGGGGAGTGCCGGCTGCCCAGAGGTGCCGCGGGCACCAGAACGAGCCCAAGACTAGAGGCGGATTCTTTTCCCGGCTGTTCTCACCGCGCTGGCTCTGCCGGGGGTGCGTAGGCCGGTGGATCAGTCCCGCCAGTCGGTTCGGCCCACCCTGGCCTGGAGGGTGCGTCTGCCGTGTCGGTACAGCAGTCATCCGCCGAGGATGAGGAGCGCGCCGAAAATTAGGAATCCTACATCTCAGGAAAGTGGGGATCGCAGGTCGTCACGGACGTGGTGAACCCCCAGCAGCTGGTGGTTGATCAGGCCCTCTACAAGGTTGAATATTCCCCACCCTGTAAGCATCAGACCCACCTGGAAACTCCAGCTCGGCGCTGCCCAGTGCTGCCGCCAAGCCCTCACGGCAGCAACAGAGCCGACCAGGACGAAAAGCCACGTCGCAATGTGAAAAAACCCGTCGGCCAGCGTATTGATTTCCAGCCCCGCCGTTGCTACGGAATAACCATCGACGGCGCTGACCATGTGGTGCCATTGCAGGATCTGGTGCAGTGCAATACCGTCGATGAAACCACCGAAACAAAGCCCGAACAGTAATCCCGATGCTTTCGGCGGCGACGCCGCACGGTGGTCCTGGCGGTCACGCATCGGTGCCGCTGGGTTTTCATTCCCGCCCGGACCCCGCCCAGTGCACCCGACGGGACGCCTGCACTATCGCTGCACGCAGGTCAGCTGAAGCTACGTTACCGGTCATATCTGTTCACTTCCGAAAAAGTGCTGGTCCCGCTGATGCCTCTTTAGGCAGGTTTGCCTTCGAGGGAGGCCAGCGCGGCACGCAGTCGCGTGTCGGCGTCATTGGCCACGTCCTGTACGGCTGGACTGTCGCTGAGCTGGACCATGGTCTGGGGGTCGATGGCCTGGATTGTGGTTTGCGTGGCGTCGGGCCCGCGGCGTACGACGACGTTGCAGGGTAGCAGCGCGCCGAGGTCCGGTTCGGCCGCCAAGGCGCGACTGGCAAGCTGTGGATTGCATGCTCCGAGGATCACATAATCACCGAGGCCCTGCCCTGCCTCGGCACCAAGTTTGGTTTCGAAGGTTGCGCGGACGTCGATCTCAGAGAGGATGCCGAAGCCCTGCTCGGCCAGCGCTTCGCGGGTTTTCTGCACTGCTTCCTCGTAAGCTGCTGACACTACGATGCTGTGGGTATAGGTCATGCCTGCTCCTTCCAATACGTTCTGGCGGGTATTCGCTTCCTGGTCATCTTCGATGGTGGCAGTTCAGGCGAGGGAAAGGAACAGCTTCTCCAGGTCCTTTTTGTCCATGCTGGCGTCTTCCTGGGTGATGCACTGTTGAAGACCGGTGGCGATGATGGCGAATCCGGCCCGGTCCAGCGCCTTGGAGACCGCAGCGAGCTGGGTAATGACGTCCTTGCAGTCGCGGCCTTCCTCCATCATCCGGGTCACGGCGGCCAACTGCCCTTGGGCCCGCTTGAGCCGGTTGATAACCGGTGTCAGTTCGGTTGAATCAAGTTGCATGGTGGCCTCCGCCTAGGATCAGTGTCAATGTCATTATATACCCCCTAGGGTGTAGGGGTCGCTCGTGTGATCCGGGCGGGCCTTGCCGTCTGGGTGCGCCTAAGTAAGGTGCGCCGCCGCTGTGGTCCTCGTATAAGTCGACCGTCAATTAGGGGCCCTTCAGCAACCCGTCAAGACCGTGGACTTTCGGGCCCAGAACGATCCGGCTGACCTGCGCTTCGGATGCGGCACTGAAGACTTCGTTCGGGGCCGTGCCAGGTGTTCGGTCTGCTGGCTGGTTGGGTGTGGTGCTCATATTCCTCTTCATCCTCGTTCTCGGTTGCTGGTTCAGTCAGTACCAGACTCCGTCGGATAATGACCACTGTTTCAGTAGCCATTTTATACCCCAGGGGGTTATTTGCATACCCCCTGGGTATATGGAATACTCGACCACGTATTTTGAACTTCTGGTTTTTGAAAGGACCTTCATGACTTCTTCGACCACTTCCGTTCCCGCTGTAACGGCTCTTGATCCGCAGGAACTGAGTTCCTGGATTACCGAGCATGAGGACCTTGTGATCCTCGATGTGCGGTCGGCTGCTGAGTTCGAAACCATGCATATCCGCGGTTCATATAATGTGCCGCTTTCGTTGCTGTCCGAGCACACGGACGAGCTGGCGGCACGGCTGGGCAGCCGGGTAGTCCTGGTCTGCCAGTCCGGGGTCCGCGCCGAACAGGCCCGCCAGCGCCTCGGTGGCGCAGGTATCGATACGGCGTACGTCCTGACCGGGGGTGTGCCTGGATTCGCTACTGCCGGCGGCGAAGTAATCCGCGGCCAGCAACGCTGGGCCCTTGAGCGTCAGGTCCGGCTCACGGCGGGCTCCCTAGTTGTCCTGGGCCTGGCAGGAGGGCAGTTCGTCTCACCGAAACTGCGCCTGCTTGCAGCGGCGATCGGCACCGGCCTGACGTTCTCGGCCGCCACAAACACCTGCGCCATGGGTAAGGCCCTCTCGGCCATGCCCTGGAACAAGACCGCACAGGAGCCAACCCGGGAGGCAGCTATCTTGCAACTTCCCAGCGCCGATTCCACGTCCGGCGCTAACACCGGCGCCAATTCTATGACAGGGCAGGCGCGCGCCTCATGACCACAACCCTGATCCTCGTGCTCAGCCTGTCGGTGCTTATCGGGCTTTCGCTAGGTGTCCTGGGTGGCGGTGGATCGATTCTGACCGTCCCGATCCTGGTGTATGTGGCCGGATTCGAAGCTAAGGAAGCGATCGCTGCGTCCCTGTTCGTTGTCGGAGTCACCTCGGCGGTAAGCGTGATCAGCCATGCCCGCGGTGGCAGGGTGATGTGGCGTACCGGCTTGACTTTCGGCGCCGCCGGCATGGTCGGCGCCTTCGTTGGCGGCCTGCTGGGCGGCCAGATTCCCGGTCAGATCCTCTTGATTGCCTTCGCCATCATGATGGTAGCCACCGCCATAGCAATGCTCCGCGGCAGGAAAAAAACTGGTGGGGATGGCACCGCCGAACCGGTGAAACACGAACTCCCCTTGGGCCGGGTGCTACTGGACGGAGCCGTCGTCGGGCTTGTCACCGGCCTGGTCGGTGCCGGCGGTGGATTCCTCGTCGTTCCCGCCCTGGCCCTGCTGGGCGGCCTGCCGATGTCAATCGCCGTCGGAACCTCATTGGTCGTTATTGCGATGAAGTCCTTCGCCGGACTCGCCGGTTACCTCACCACTGTCCACCTGGACTGGGGCCTGACCCTGGCTGTCACGGCAGCTGCGATCGTGGGAACGCTCATCGGTTCCAAACTCGCAGGCCGCATTCCCGAAGCCGCCCTCCGAAAAGCGTTCGGTTGGTTCGTCCTGGCCATGGGCACCTTCGTCCTGACCCAGCAGGCCCCTGAGGATCTGCGCTGGATCATCCTCAGTGGTGTCGCTACCCTGGCCGTGCTCGCCGCCGCCATCTGCTGGTTCTTCGTTCGCACATGCCCCATCAGGGCACGGGCCCGCGACAACGAGCACCGCAACCGAGGCTCCGGGCGAGCGAAACATTCAACCGCCTGAGCCAAGACCTATCGCTTCACCGAAGAACTCCCTCGCCAAAGAACAATCGCACCAAAAACGAATCAACAACCGCACCAGAAACCAACCAGGAGGCAACCGATGTCCGAAATTACCATTACCGAAGCCGAGAAGCGCCGTAGCACGGATCAGATGATCGATGTCCGGGAGGGCTTTGAAGTCGCCCAGGGAACAATTCCCGGTGCTCTGCACATCCCACTGGGAGACTTGGGTGCACGCCTGTCCGAACTCGACCGAACCGTACCGGTGATCGCTATCTGCCGTAGCGGAAACCGCAGCGCCACCGCTGCAGACGCCTTGAATGAGGCCGGTTTTACTGCAGACACCATGGCGGGGGGCATGACCGCCTGGCAAGAGGCCGGCCTGCCCACCACCTAAAGCCTTTCCCAGGCCCCAAAGCCCTACCTACGTCTGGCTGAAAAGAGCGCGAAGGCACAGCATAGGCCCCAACGAATTGAAGAATAAGTGGCCGGGCGTGCCCTTGCTCGATGTGCGGGGCAGGAGCGAATACACCCAAGCCCACGGTCCGGGAAGCCGGAATGTTCCTCTGGATGAACTGCCTCGAACCTGACGTCCCTTCCCCTAATGCCACCATGTACGTCATGTGCGGATCGGAAAACGGAGCACTCAAGCCGTCTCACTTCTCACTGAGGATGGATTCGACGCGGTGAACGTCGCCGGCGGATTGAACGTGCATGCAAGGAGCCGGCGCACATCGACATCACCGAATGGTATCGCAGCGGATACCCGGTCACTTATGCCACAGCTACTAAAAGCGTCCCCGCTGACCGCCCGAAAAGACCTTCTTCCTGATCCCTTGGGACAGTGCTGAACAAGTTCCGCCGAACCAGATAGACGGACCCAGCCTGACAGGGATGAACAAGCCCAGCTTGACCAGTCGTATACCCCTATGGGTATTGTTGTTTGTGGTTCCTTCACAGAGCAACAACCCCCGCCATTTTGAGGAGAAAGAAACCATGGACGTTATTGTCATTGACACCCCGCAGCTCGGGGACCGTAGCTACCTGATCCACGACGGGCACGTAGCCCTGGTCATCGACGCCCAGCGCGACGTCGACCGCGTCGAGGCCATCGTGGAAGAAGCGGGCGTGAAGCTCACCCACGTGGCTGAAACCCATATCCACAACGACTACGTCACCGGCGGGCTCATCCTGGCCCGGAAGTACGGGGCCGATTACCTGGTCAACGCCGCCGATGACGTGTCCTTCGAACGCACCCCGATCGCCGACGGGCAAACCGTGCAGGTCGGCGAGCTGTCGGTCAAGGCGGTGGCCACACCCGGCCACACCCACCACCACCTCTCCTTCATCGTCGAGCACGACGGGCAGCAGGCCGTGTTCTCCGGAGGCAGCGTTCTCTACGGCTCGGTGGGCCGCACCGATCTGCTCGGCTCCGAGCACACGGTCGGGCTGACCCACGACCAGTGGGCCTCCGCCCGCCGCCTGGCGAAAGAGGCAACAGAAAAGGCAGCCCTTTACCCGACTCACGGGTTCGGTTCCTTCTGCTCTTCCGGCCCGGCAACAGGGGCCTCAGAATCTACCCTGGGCGAGCAGTTCTCCACCAACCACGTCTACACCGAGGGCGACGAGGAACACTTCGTCACCGAGCTCATCGCCAACCTGAGCGCCTACCCGAGCTACTACGTGCACATGGGACCGGCCAACGCTGCCGGCCCCACCGAGCCCAACCTCGAAGTTCCCAATTCTCTGGATCCGGCGGAGCTGAAGGCACGTCTGGAGGCTGGGGAGTGGGTGGTGGACCTGCGTAACCGGGTGGCTTACTCCGCTGAGCACCTGAAGGGGACCATCAGCTTTGAGTACGGCAACGGGGTAAGCTTCACCACCTTCCTGGGCTGGGTCTTCCCCTATGACCAGCAACTCACTCTCGTCGGTTCCCGCGATGACGTGGAGAACGCGATTCGCGACCTGTCCAGAATCGGCATCGACTCACCCGATGCGGCAGTGGGCGAGAACCTCGCCGAGCTAACCCCGGACGTGCCAGTGACGTCCTACCCGCGGGTTGGATGGGACGGCGTATTGGCCGACCGCCCTGCCGGGGAAACGATCCTGGACGTGCGCCGGGTGGAGGAGTACGAGGCATCCCGCATCGAGGGTGCGGTGAATATTCCGCTGCACGAGCTCGTCACCCGCATGGACGAGGTGCCCGCCGGCCGACTGTGGGTGCACTGCGGCTCCGGCTACCGCTCCGGAGTGGCCGCCAGCCTGCTCGAACGTGCAGGCAAGGAACCGGTGCACATCGACGCGATGTTCGACGAGGCCGCCGACGCCGGCCTACCCACGGCCAGCTGACCCACCCCCGGCCGCTACAGCCTGGTCTTCGCCTCGAACCCGGCGGGCGGGCAAGGGGCACCCTGCCCACCCCGCCCACGCCGGTGACCTTCCCTGTCTAAATCCAACAAACCAGAAAGGGCGCAGATGGCCAGCCTTGCCGTAGCTCCACCCCGGAACCAGACACGTAGCCTGACCGGTATGGGCGTCACCGTCCTGGGACTGCACGTAGCCGGGTGGGGGACCCTGTTCGGCTGGTTGCTGCCGGCTCAGGAGGCCGCCGGAGCCAACCCGGGTTTGCTTCTGGGCCTGGCCGTGGGCGCCTACGCCCTGGGCGTTCGTCACGCCTTCGACGCCGATCATATCGCCGCCATTGACAACACCACCCGCCAGTTCCTCACCCGGGGCCGTGCCACCGTGACCACCGGATTCTGGTTCGCTCTGGGACACTCTTCCGTGGTCGTGCTCTCCGTGCTCCTGCTGGCCCTGGGCGTGGAGGTCTTCGCCGGGGGCCTGGCCGATGAGAACTCCACCTTGCGCCAGGCCGCCGGGATCTGGGGCGGGAACGTCTCCGGGCTGTTCCTGCTCACCGCAGGGATCTTGAACATGCCGGCGCTGCGGTCCCTACACCGGTTGCGCCGCACGATGAGGAACGCACCGGTCGATGAGGCCGAGCTGCACACCCACCTGAACCGGCGCGGAGTGTTGCACCGGGTGCTGCACCCGCTCACCCGGACAGTGGACCGTCCCGTGAAGATGTACCCGGTCGGGTTCCTCTTCGGGCTCGGCCTGGACACCGCGGCCTCCATCAGCCTTTTCGTCGTTGCCGGAACGCTGGCCCCGTCCCTGCCCTGGTACGCCGCGATGGTGTTGCCGGTGCTGTTCACCGCAGGAATGACCGCCTTCGACAGCGCCGACGGGCTGATGATGGCCCGAATCTACAGCCGGGCCAGCGGCGACGCCCGCCGCACGGTTGACTACAACCTCGTTCTCACCGGTGTCTCTGTGTTCATCGCCCTGCTCATCGGCGGGACGGGCCTGCTTTCCGTGGCCGCAGAGGTGCTCCAACCTTCCGGCGGAATCCTGGAGGCGCTCACCACCATAGACCTGAATTTCCTTGGAATCACCGCGGTCGTCTTCTTTGCCTTGATCTGGATGGCCACTGCCGCAGCACGCCGGGTCATCCCCTCTAGCGTTCCCCTCACCCGGGGACCCCGGCCATAACGCATTCAGCCATGAACCTCGTCACAAAAAATGCCAGGGCACCCCAGTTGCATGCAACCCGGGCCGCATCCCGTTGCTGAGGCCGCGAGCCCCTAAACAACGGACTGAGCCCACCGCGGTGGGCCAGCCCTGCGGGCGGGCACTTCGGTTCGGAGTAGGCCCAGGCCGGACGTTGTCCCCGGTAGATATTCTTGGCCCTCAAGGATCAAGGCTGATGTGAGGCATTTATGGCAGAAGGCGCGTAACTGCTAGAGATTCGACCGTGTACGACGAGAGATTAAGGAGCACGATCATGTGGAACGGCAATGGTATGGGCGGTATGGGATTGATGTGGATGTTCGGGCTGCTGGTGCTCGTGGGGGTGATCGTGTTGGTGGTCGTCTTGGTGAAGGCCCTCTCCGGTAAGTCCTCACACAATGCCAGTCCCGACGCCCGCCGCGAACCGAGCGTGGACCCTGGCCGGGGAAGGCAGATCCTTGAAGAGCGCTACGCCCGCGGGGAACTGAGCACTGAGGAATACCGGGAGCGGCTGAGGATCCTGGAGGAAGACGGCCGGTGAGTCCGCTGACCCGCCGCCAACTGCTGGCTCTCAGTGCGGCCGGGGCCGGTGCCGCAGCCCTCGGCGGGGCGGGACTGTGGTGGACCACCAGCAATGATCCCGGATACGCAGGCGGTGAAGAACTGGTCGAGCCCCCAGTGCTGGCCAGCCGTGACGGCGTACTGGAACTAGATCTGGAGGCCGCCCCGGCACGTGTCCAGGTCGGTGGGCGTGAAGCCTCTGTGTTGGCCTTCAACGGGTCCCTGCCGGGCCCGACCCTGCGCGTCGCGCCCGGTGACACGATACGGGTGGCGATGACCAACGGGCTTCAGGCCCCCACGAACCTGCACGTGCACGGGCTGCACGTCTCACCTGATGGAAACGGCGACAACCCGTTCCTGAGCATCAGCCCGGGAGAGTCCTTCGACTATGAGTTCGTCCTGCCCGAGGACCACCCGCCGGGCACCTACTGGTACCACCCGCACCGCCACGGCCATGTGGCCGATCAGGTCGCCGCCGGTCTATATGGGGTGATCGTGGTGGAGGACCCCGAGGTGATTCCGGTGACCCGGGAGCGGGTCATGGTGGTCTCGGACCTGTCGCTGGGCTCCTCTGGTAACCTCGCTAAGGTCGACCAGATGCAGCAGATGATGGGCCGGGAGAGTGAGGCCGTGCTCGTCAATGGCCAGGTCCGCCCGCGACTGGACGCCGCACCGGGGGAACGGGAGCGATGGCGGATCGTCAACGCCTGCCCCTCCCGGTACCTGCGCCTGCAGCTGGAAGGCCAACAGGTCCGATTGCTCAGCCGTGACCTCGGGCGCCTGCCGACCCCTGAGAAGACCACCGACGTGGTGATCGCCCCGGGCAACCGCATCGAGCTGCTCGTCGATACCACCGAGGGCTCCTCCACTCTGGTCGCGGCACCGGTGGACCGCGGTGGCATGGACGAGATGATGGGCGGGGCCATGATGGGCGGAAACGGTCCAGGCAACGGGGAGGCGATCGAGCTCCTCACCTTCGAGGTGTCTGGTGATCCGGTGCAGACGCCGGAGCCCGTGCCAGCGGGCCCTGCGCTGCGGGATCTGCGCGGGGAACCGGTCACCGGTCGCCACACTTTGGATTTCGCCATGGGAATGGCCGGCAGCATGGGCGGTGGAAGCCACGGTGAGGGCACCATGATGGCTTTTACCATCAACGGCCGGGAGTTCGATCCCGCCCGGACTGATACCCCGGTGGCGGCTGGGGCCGTGGAGGAATGGACCCTGACCAACTCCAGCCCCATGGACCACCCCGTGCATCTGCATGTGTGGCCCATGCAGATTATCGAGGACGGTGACCGCGACGTATCGGAGCCGAGGTGGCAGGACGTCATCAACGTCCCAGCCTTCGAGCAGGTGAAAGTCCTTATCGCCTTCGATGACTTTTCCGGACGAACCGTCTATCACTGTCACATCCTCGACCACGAGGACCAAGGAATGATGGGCATCGTCGAAGCTCGCTGAGGCTAGGGCCGCCGGAGCGCGATGTCGCTGCCCGGCCTAATGCCGATAGCTGTGCCCGAAGACAGCGGACCTCAGGCACGATCCGGTCCCATAGGGGCGCCAGGAGGATCACCGGGTATTAGCCGACAAGCAGTACAGTTCTAGGTGCGACAGGGATCGCGCCGCACAGCAAAATCAGATCATCCGACGTTTCGGCCCGAGGGCATCGCTGGGCGTGGCTGATAGCATCTTTGAGCACGAAGAAACCACCCGCGTTCCCGGTGAATTCAAGATGCCTCATGCCGTCATTCTGACTCACAAAGTTCTAGCGACAGCACTTTTGAAACGAAACACGGCGAGACAAGTTTGCGAGACGCCCGCAGAGGACTAGATCATCCAGTCCCGCCTAGCGAATCATGCCGTCAAAGGGAGGGGTAAGGTAGATCGGCGTCAGTATGCTGGATTACAGAACCTCGACTCGATGCGTGTATAGAGTGAGCGGCTCATGCATCATCCATCCCATTCAGGAGACTATCGTGCGGCTACGAACCTTCTTCGCCCCAATGAGCATCGCCGTCTTGGCCTTACTCGCTCCGAGTCCGGCTTTTGCGGACGCGGAAGGTACCCCCCGCACCAGCGCCAGCGCCCAGGAAGTTCATCGTATCAATGGGGCAGCCGTGAGTTCCCTGCCGGAGGACCAGCGTAGGTTGTCAGTTGAAGGCAAACTCGGCAGCGACGGTGTGGCCACCGGGCGCTTGTCCTTCACACATCAGAGCCCGTCGGGGCTATCTCACTTCACAGCCCGGGTGACATGCCTGGAGTTCAATGACGGCCAGACAGAAGTCAGTGGAACCATCACCAAGGGCGAAACGGCCACCGGCGTTGTCCTCGACGGCAAGACGGTAGCTTTCACCCTCGACACAGAAGGTGTGCAGAACTTCTCACTCCCCCAGATCGGTCCCGGAGCAGCCAGCTGTGGGGGTGGCAGGGTCGAAACGGTCCCCGTGACCGAGGCGGGCTTCCACGTTCGCTGATTCTTTCGCGGATGACCTGCGGCGAGTAACGCTGGGGGCCACTGTGGCAGTCGCCGATTAACAGGTTGCCGGGCTCTGGGCTTTCCCGCACTTCTGGCCGAGGCCGTCGAGTTCATTGCGGCTCGCTGGGGCCGCTGTACTCAACCGCTGATATCGACGGCGGTAGGTCCGACCGGAGGGTAGCTCTGCAATCCAGGACCCACTTCGGCTGGCGGCGCTCCCGTAGGGTGATTCCATGTCCACTTCTTTTGTCCTGACCCTCCTTGGAATCGCCGCTGTCTTGCTGGTCCTCCGACTGGTGATACCCGGTCTACCCCTTCAACGGGTCACGCAACGGTTGACCCCACTGGATCTCGTTCTGACCGTTCTGGGTGTGCTGGGGCTGATCCTGCACTGCGCCTCGATGTTCTTCCGCCCGCTCGTCGCCTCAATACCGGGCAGTGGCAGCGTGATCACTCAGATCAATTCGATGGGAACGGCGAGCATGATCTGGTACGCGATCCCCGCCCTTTTGGTTCTGGTGGGATTGCGCCGCCAGCATTGGGTCGCGCTTATCCTTTTGGCAGCGTCATTGCTGGCGGTGGGCATCACCATGTACAACGGCACCGCTCTGTCGACCCATCTGGACACCATCTTCGCCGCTGGAGTGATGATCGCCGCTACGGTCTTCCTCCTCAGCACACCTCCTTGGCACCGCGAACCGACCCCAATCACCGCCGTTGCCCAGTAGCTAGCTGGTCGATTCATCTACTGGGCAACCGCCCATCCACTCCCGTTGGCCTCGGGTGCTCCTAGCGGGTTTGTCAGAGCGTTTGGCTGGTTTATTTGAAGTCCCTCTGGACCGGGTAACATCTCACCATTGACGGCTCGATGGTCCACTCACCCGTAGTACTCCAGCCATAGTGTCACTCCGCCAGGTCATCGGGAGACCCACGGAACCTTCAATATCCGAACCAGGGAAACCATTGCACTGGTAGTGGACAACGTGGAGGATTACCACGCCGCAAACACCGGACCAATCATGAGGGTGTAACTGCCCTCACGATTCGCCGCTGGCAAGGCCACCATCAACCCTTCAGCTGGGGTGTGTCAGCTGCGTTTGTCTGCTGGACAGCCGCGCATGGGTCCGCTTTGGTCGCCGCCGTCTTCCGGTGCCTGACCGGGAGGGGCTGTGTGTGGGTGGTTGTGGTCGCCGGAACCGTTGCCGGGACGAAGGTTCAGCGGATCACGGCCCGGGGCGGCTTGATGTGCATGGTTAGTGTCGCCGTAGCCGCAGCCTGGTCTCGGTCCCTCGGCCGAGGCTGCGGTCACACCGAATAGGGTCATGATCAGAGTGGGCAGTACGAGTAGCGCAGCAGCACGTAGGCGGATGTTCATTGTGCCTCCAAAGGTGTGAATCGAAGAGAGTAGCTCTCCTACGTAAAGCCTATCGGCCGTACCGCCACTGCCCGGTTAGCCCAGCATGGCTCAGCATGGTCCGGCCGGGACAACTACGGCTGGCAGGGGTGAGGATCGTGGGTATGGATCTGCTGTCAAGGCTTGCCGTCTACCGGGGCGCAAACAGGAAAATGGCCGCAGCACCAGCCGCGCCAAGCTGCCGATACGTCATCAATATTTATGATGCTCTCCTCATCAAACGACCCGCCTCAGTTTAGGGCCGGACTTCTTCGATGAATAGGCCTTCGCGTTGACTCAGCTAATACCTCCGCCTGAAGGGGTTCTTTTGGGGACTGGGTTCGGGTAGGCCTGATCAATGGAGCTTTCGATGAGTGAGCGCAGGGCAGTGACGAAGAAGATGGCCGGTGACTATGCCCCAATGAACGGCAAACCTAAAAAATCATCCACCGCTGATTAGCGTTCCAACCGGCCACGCTCGACGGTCCTACCTCTAACCGGACTTTTCATTTTGGAGATTTTACCCACGGTCGGATGGGAGTTCACTGCTGCGCTTGGTGGTGTTCCTTGGTGCCTGTCGGCCATGAGTCGGGCGTTGACGGCCTCGCGGTCTGGATGGTTCTCTAGGCTTTTGGCGAGCTGCTGACGCCGCTCCGGTGAGTCATAGGCTGGCTCTGCTGAGTTGTTGGCGCGTGCCCGGTCCTCGCGGTTCGCGCCTGCTACGCCTACGCCGGCTTTTACTTCGTCGCCGCGTGCTGCGAAGGCGTTGGAGCGTTCGTTCTCGGCTTGCTGGCGTGCTGCTTGGGCTTGGGTGACGGCTGAGGAAATGTCCTGCTCGGTGGCTCCGGGGTTGTTAACGTCGATCCCGTAGCGGTCCTGTACCTGATCCCTGATTGTCCCTGCGTGCTCGGCTGCAACCGGGTCGTAGCCTTTCCACGCTTCTGCTGTCTCGTGGGCGCGTTCGATCATGTCGGGGGTGGCCTTGTCCCACCATTCATCCCGGCCTACCGGGTCGAGCTGGGCGCGGGCTGCTGCTTGGGAGGCATTGAATCGGTCCTGGAGTTCCCTGGCCCGTGCTTCTTCTGCCTGTTGGATGCTGCGCTGTTGTTCTTCGCGCATCCTCGCTAGCTGCTCTCCGATCCGTGCCGCTGCCATCAGGCCGGCACGGAATCCGCCTTCTACTGCATCATCAATTCCGTCCGATTCGCTCATGAGCTATCCCCTATCTCTCGATCCCTCGTTGACTGTCTTGTTCTGGTCCGCGTGCTGGTGCGGCGTGCTCGGTTGGCTTCTGGCCGCGTGTCAGCGTCGCCGGTATCGGTGCGCCTTCGCGGGCACGTTCAACAAACAAGCGTGCTCTCAGAGTTTCCTCATCAAGTCCAGGGCGGCGTTCGCGTAGCTTCTCGATAGTCATACGTTCCGGCTGCGCGGGCTTCACGGTCTGCCCTGGTGCGCTGGCTTCGACGGCCCTCGACGCGGCGATCACTGACGCTGATAAACTTCTAACCCGGTTAAGGTCTGCGGTGGCTTTGTGCATATCGTGAATCGCTTTAGCGGTGGCCGCAAGCTGGCGGACCATCAGCGCATAAGCCGCCCAGTCGCTCTTGGAAGTCGCAGCCAACAGGATCATACTGCTCCCCTGGCCGAGACTGCCCCGGCCTTCGGAGTCGTAGGCGGGTAGCGGCGTAGCTGGGCGGACTTCGCTAGTGTTCCGTGTTAATGGTTTGTTTGCGTTTCATCTTGCCCAGGAGGTACTCCGTTGATTTGGTCCAGGTGAATGGTTTGGCGTCTTGGTTGTAGTTCTCGATGTAGCGTTCCATGGTGTCTTCGAGGTCCTTGATTGAGCTGAATTCCCCGCGTTTGAGGCATTGGCGGGTGATGATCCCGAAGAAGATCTCCACCATGTTCAGCCAGGAACAGCTGGTCGGGGTGAAATGCATGCTCACCCGGGGGTTTTCAGCCAGCCAGTCCACCACGTTCTGGTGTTTATGGGTCGCGTAAACGGCGCTGCGCCTGGTCTGCCGATTCAAGGCGTCCGAGCATTTCGTTCATGGTGGCGGCCAGGTGCTCGATTTCGTCGCGGGTGGCAGGGACTTCGACGCGTTCGTTC